>CAZYHL010000032.1:0-7948 GCA_964646795.1 uncultured Syntrophomonadaceae bacterium | reverse complement strand
TGATTGAAAAGGGTAAGCCTCACAATACTATTGAGATTGTCTTTACCATTGCGGAAGAAGGAGGCTTATTTGGGGCTAAAGCTTTAAACACTGACGGGTTGAAGGCAAAAATGGGGTTTGTCCTTGACAGCAACGGCGATGTGGGTGAGATGATTTTCAGCGGGCCTGCTCAGGATGAAATTGAAGTAACGATTAAAGGTAAAGCAAGTCATGCAGGCGTGGCGCCGGAAGCGGGAATTAACGCTATCCAGGCTGCCGCTGCGGCCATAAACAATCTCAAGCTGGGCCGTATTGACGCGGAAACAACGAGCAACCTCGGTATTATCAAAGGCGGTAAAGCCACCAACATTGTCCCGGACATGGTAGTGATCAAGGGCGAGACCAGAAGCCTGAAGGAAGAAAGGGTAGCGGAAGAGACCCAAAAGATGGCTTCGGTGTTCACCCGGGCAGCCGCTTCCTTGGGGGCAACGGCAGACTTTGCTTTTAAAAGGCTTTACTCGGCTTATAAGATAGAAAAAGACGAGGATGTGGCCCTTCTGGCTTTCCGGGGTGCGGAGAAAGCAGGGCTTACTCCCGCCGTTAAATCTTCCGGCGGCGGAAGCGACGCCAATGTTCTAAACGCCAAGGGGATTCGCTGCATAAATTTGGCTGTCGGCCCGAACAAGGTTCATTCAACGGAAGAGGAGCTTGCTGCGGCTGACCTGGTTAAAGCGGCGGAGTTATGCTATTCCCTGATGGACAGTTAATTTATTTTTTTGTTTCACACTTTTACTAACCTGCATATAATACTATATACTTTGCCGGGCAGTTAGGAGTGTGAAAAAATGCGCAGGTTGGGTTGGTATAGGCCGGGCTTGTTGACGAGAAAAATAGTGGGCTTGCTTATGGCGGTAGCCGGGATTGCTTTGATTATAGAGACACTGCCTACATATGTACTGCTGGTTGGGGTTGGTGTGGTTTTTATCTGGAGCGGCTGGGCGGTTTATGCCAGGGACCGGAGACGCTGGACATAAGGGAGGAGGAATAAGCATGAGATTTTATACTATTAAAATGCCTAAGTTTTTAGGTTCAATCTTAAAAGGGGTTTTGAACATTTTTCAGAAACAATAAAAGCGCTTTGGCGCTTTTATTGTTTTTAAAGAAAAAATTGGTTTGTACGTTACCATAAGTAACGGTATTTTTCAATTTGACTCATATACCTTACAGTAAAAACCAGTTAATACTATTGTCTACTACCAATTTAGACCAAAAGTAGTATTTCCAAAAGTATACTTTTGAATTATAATAAAAAGCGTAAGATATAATTATATTATAGGAATGTGGATGTGATGATTTCCCGGCGAACATTTGGACGCTTTAACCGGGAAAGAGCAAGTAGCGTAACCGGCCATGTTTTTGGGTCGGTTTTTTGTGCTTTAAGTTTTTGGACTGGCCCCCTGATAGGAAATGTCTTATACCAAAGCACTAATACTTTAATATGAGAAAGGGAGTGGATAATGTTGTTTAGTTTTAAAAGCAAGAAATTGTGGTCTCTTTTGTTAACTGTCTTAATTTTGCTTACCTTTATTCCAGTGACAACCTTTGCAGCTGAAGAATATGTAGCGGATGCGGGGATTTTTGACCTAATCGGCGAATCTACAAACGATCATACTGTAGCTCATTATCTTTGGGAGTATAATTCTAAAATTTACGTGGCTATAACCGCTCATATGAATGCGGGTCAGCTTTACGGTGCGTCAATTAACGGTGTAACCGTTGATACAAGCGGCTGGAATCCTGACGGTTCAAACCTCGTGGTTAAGGATGCCAACGGCAGCAAGATACTAGATCTTGACCCGGAAGGTAAAGCTGGTAAAGGTTATAGCTGGTTAGTCATCAGCGTGGCTAAAACAGCTGTTTCTTTGCCTCTTGAAAGCATCATCCTCGACGTAGATGCGCCCGGGGGACACGCCCTTGTGAATGTAATCCATGCAATAGAGGGAGCCCTGGAAGTTTTTCATGCATATTCTCCTGCCGGACCAGTACAGGACTTTGACCAGTCGGTCGGCAGCAATAGTATCGACGGATTGGCTCCGGGAGAATACGTAGCTTCCCCGGTAGGAAAAACAGGATATATTTATTCAGATGTATCAGTGGAAGTCGACGGCTCCGAAATACTGGCAGTCGCTGCCGGGGCTACAGGGGCTCAGAGTATCAATGAAGGAAACATCGGAGTTGGCACGGACGGCACCGTCACTATTGACCTTGACGTTGCTTATAGTAAAAAAATTAATGTTGTCTTTAATTATGTTCCTGCCACATACACGGTTGGTTTATCCGTCAGTCCGTCAGGCAGCGGCAATACGAGCGGCGGCGGCACCTTTGGTTACAATGATGCGGTTGAGATTTCCGCCGCGAACGCTGTGGGCTGGGCCTTTGTCAACTGGACCGACGACGATAATGATGATGCGGTGGTCAGCACAAATGCAACCTACAATTTCAACATGCCTGATAACGATATTAACTATACCGCCAACTTTGAACAGCTTGATTACACCCTGGCTCTGGAAGCCGACCCTGTAGGCGGCGGAACTGTTACAGGCGCAGGCACTTACAACTATTTCGATGAAGCTCAAGTTACCGCAACAGCAGCCACCGGCTATGGTTTTGTCAACTGGACCGACGAAGAAGATAACGTGATTATCTTCCAAGCAAACTTCACCTATGTTATGCCGGACCGGAATGTCACTCTTACCGCCAACTTCGAACAAATTGACTATACCCTGGCTCTGGAAGCCGACCCTGTAGGCGGCGGAACTGTCACCGGAGAGGGTACTTACAACTATGGCGATAATGTTCAGGTTACCGCAACGGCGGCCGCCGGCTATGGTTTTGTCAACTGGACCGACGAAGAAGGTACCGCGGTTAGCGGCGAAGCTAACTTCACCTATGCTATGCCGGACCGGGATGTAAAGCTGACTGCGAATTTTGTTCGGGGCGAATATAACCTCAGTTTGAAAACAAGCCCGGCAGGCAGCGGTAATGTAGGCGGCGGAGGGGCTTATGGCTATGGTGATGCAGCGAATGTAACCGCATCTCCCAATCCCGGTTATGCTTTTGTCAACTGGACCGACGAAAAAGGCAAGGTAGCAAGCGCAACTGCCAATTTCACTTATAAAATGCCTGATCGGAATGTCACTCTTACTGCCAACTTCGAACTGATTGATTACACCCTGGCTCTGGAAGCCGACCCTGTAGGCGGCGGAACTGTCACCGGAGAGGGTACTTACAACTATGGCGATAATGTTCAGGTTACCGCAACGGCGGCCGCCGGCTATGGTTTTGTCAACTGGACCGACGAAGAAGGTACCGCGGTTAGCGGCGAAGCTAACTTCACCTATGCTATGCCGGACCGGGATGTAAAGCTGACTGCGAATTTTGTTCGGGGCGAATATAACCTCAGTTTGAAAACAAGCCCGGCAGGCAGCGGTAATGTAGGCGGCGGAGGGGCTTATGGCTATGGTGATGCAGCGAATGTAACCGCATCTCCCAATCCCGGTTATGCTTTTGTCAATTGGACCGGCGAAAGAGGCAGGGTAGTAAGCAGCCAGCCTAACTTTACCTATGAAATGCCGGCTCTTGATGTAACTTTAACGGCCAACTTTGAACTGGTTGACTACACCCTGGCTCTGGAAGCCGACCCTGTTGACGGCGGCACCGTAACCGGGGAAGGTACTTACAACTACGGCGACCAAGTCCAGGTTACCGCGACAGCAGCCACTGATCATATATTTGTCAACTGGATCGATGAGAACGGCGTTGAAGTAAGCAGCGAGGCTAACTTCACCTATACCATGCCAAATCGAAATGTAACATTAACAGCTGTTTTTGAAGAAGATATAACTGTAGATCCCGACGATCCGGAAGTAGATCCTGATGATCCCGAAGAGCCCGAACTACCAGAAACAAGCGGAAGTGTTTTCCCTCTGCTTGCAGGTCTGCTTATCGCTGGTGCGGGCCTGGTCATAAAAAAGAAGAGGTAATAAGGGAGTAACAAAAAGTAAGGGAACATAAATGGATAAAACCCGGCAACCTGAGGGTGGCCGGGTTTTTTATTTTCCTTCGGATACTGCTGCTTTCTCTAAGAAAAAAGTGAAGCAAGCCAGCTGCTTTTTTGTATATGTATTGGAACAACGACAGAGACTAGTAGAAAACATAAGGCCAAAAAATAAAGGCACTATGCTATAATATATTCAATTATACATACCGTTGCGGTGGTAAGCGTGCTATTGGCATTAATACAGTTTACCGACACAATTCAAAGGAGATCGAAAAATGTCAAAGTTAGAAACAATGGACGGCAATCAGGCGGCCGCATATGCTTCGTATGCTTTTACCGAAGTAGCTTCAATTTACCCTATTACTCCTTCCACACCAATGGCGGAAGGAGTAGATGAATGGTCGGCCCATGGTAAAACAAACTTATTCGGGCAGCGAATCAAGGTTGTTGAAATGCAATCGGAGGCGGGGGCCGCGGCTGCAATGCGGGGCGCCCTCCAGTCCGGGGCTTTAGCATCTACATATACGGCTTCGCAGGGTTTGCTTTTAATGATCCCCAGCCTGTATAAGATGGCAGGGGAATTACTTCCCGGTGTTATACATGTGGCAGCCCGTGCTCTTGCAGCCCAAGCTCTTTCAATTTTTGGCGACCATCAGGATGTAATGGCATGCAGACAGACAGGGGCCGCTTTGCTGGCTTCTGCAAACGTGCAGGAAGTCATGGACCAGGCAATAATTGCACATCTAGCCGCAGTGAAGGCGAGAGTACCTTTTATTCATTTTTTTGACGGCTTCAGGACTTCGCATGAGTATCAGAAAATCGGAGTACCCGCTTACGAAGATTTGAAAAAACTAGTTGACAACAAGGCTATAGAGGATTTCAGAAACAGGGCCATGAATCCGGAGCACCCTGTGGTTCGGGGCACGACACAGAATCCTGATATTTACTTTCAACAACGGGAAAGTGCTAATCCTTTTTACAACGCTATTCCTGGTATTGTTTCAGACTATATGCAAAAGCTCGGGGATGTAACCGGCCGCAAATTATCGCTTTTCGAATACTACGGGGCTGATGATGCCGCATATGTCGTGGTAGCCATGGGTTCCGTCTGTGATACTATATCTGAAACGGTAGATTATCTAATAGAAAAGGGAGAAAAAGTCGGGCTTATTAAAGTAAGGCTTTACAGGCCTTTTGCCGAAGACTTTTTTCTGGCTTCGGTGCCAAAAACCGTTAGAGGCGTGGCCGTACTGGACAGGACAAAAGAGCCGGGAGCTACCGGCGAACCTTTATATTTAGACGTGCTTAAAGCTTTTAAAAATATAGTTAACCCGCCTCTTGTTGTGGGCGGCCGCTACGGCCTTTCCTCCAAAGATACCCGCCCATCGCAAATTATTTCCGTCTATAACAACCTTCAACAGGCGAACCCCAAAGACCGGTTTACTATCGGTATTGTGGATGATGTAACTCACTTATCCCTGCAGGAAAATGAGCTTGTGAATACGACGCCCCAAGGAACAATCAGCTGCAAGTTTTGGGGGCTCGGCTCGGACGGTACTGTCGGCGCCAATAAGTCTGCTATTGAGATTATTGGTAATCGGACAAATCTTTATGTCCAGGGATATTTTTCTTATGACAGCAAGAAGTCCGGCGGCACAACTGTATCACACCTCCGGTTCGGCAAAAAACCGATTAAAGCTCCTTATTTAGTGTATGATGCGGACTTTATCGCCTGTCATAATAAGGCTTTTATAAACCAATATGATTTGGCTAAGGGGTTAAAAGACGGCGGCACTTTTGTCCTAAACTGTCCCTGGAGCCCGGCTGAACTGGCTGAAAAACTTCCTGCCGCCCTCCGGCGGGACTTGGCACGGAAAAAGGCAAGGTTTTATATTATAGATGCCATGGCCATTGCCGCCAAAGTAGGCCTGGGCAACCGCATAAATATGGTAATGCAGTCAGTATTTTTTAGTCTGGTTAATGTTATCCCGGTGGAGGAAGCGCTGAAATATTTAAAGGAGTCCATCGAAGCTCTCTACGGGAGAAAAGGCCGGGATATTGTGGAGATGAATTATGCTGCCGTTGATAGTGCTTTAGAAGCCCTTGTGCGGGTTGAGGTCCCGGCAACGTGGCAGGAGGTCTTGGAGGAAAAAATACAGGCAAAAAATGAGCCGGATTTCGTTAGCAAAATTCTAAGGCCCATGGCTAGACAAGAGGGCGATGAGCTGCCCGTCAGTGCCTTTGCCGGAATGGAAGACGGAACCTTCCCGTTGGGCACAACAGCCTATGAAAAACGAGGCATTGCTCCTATGGTTCCCAAGTGGCAGCTTGATAAATGCATCCAGTGCGGCCAATGTGCCTTTATCTGCCCCCATGCCACAGTCAGGGCTTTTCTCTTGGACGATGAGGAAGTAAAACGTGCCCCGGCTTCCTTTGAAACCAAAAAAGCTTTAGGCAAAGGGCTGGAAGGACTTAGCTACAGAATCCAGGTCGCTCCGCTGGATTGCACCGGCTGCGGTAACTGTGCAGATATTTGCCCGGCAAAGGGCAAGGCTTTAATCATGCAGCCTGCCGAACAGGAAATAGAACAACAGGCCGAAAACTGGGAATTTGCTATGACCCTCACCGCAAAAGCCGGTCTGATGGATTCCCAGACGGTTAAAGGAATCCAGTTTGCGAGGCCGCTGTTAGAATTTAGCGGGGCTTGCCCCGGTTGTGGTGAAACGCCGTACATCCGTTTACTGACCCAATTATTTGGAGACCGGATGATGATTTCCAATGCTACCGGCTGTTCTTCCATCTGGGGCGCTTCGGCACCGTCTGTGGCTTATACAACCAATGCAGAAGGGAAGGGGCCAACCTGGATTAACCCGCTGTTTGAAGATGCGGCCGAATTCGGCTATGGTTTGTATCTGGGTGCAAAACAAACCAGGGAGCGGTTGGCAGCTTTAATGCGCGAAGCCATCAAATACCCCTTGGAACCCCAAATTAAGGAGGCCTTTGAAAAGTGGCTTGAGGTTAAAGATCTGGGAGAGGCTTCAAAGGAAGGCGCCGCCAAAGTTATTGAAGCCCTGGCCCAAGCAAAAGAACAGCACAGTCAAGTCTTAAATGAAATCAGCAAGAGAAAGGATTTTCTGGTCAAACGGTCGGTGTGGGCTATCGGCGGCGACGGCTGGTCTTATGATATCGGCTATGGCGGTATCGACCACGTCCTTGCCATGGGGGATGACATTAATCTTTTTGTGATGGACACAGAAGTTTATTCCAATACCGGCGGCCAGAATTCGAAAGCTTCCCCGACAGCAAGCGTTTCCAAACTGGCTGCTGCGGGGAAAAGGGCACGCAAGAAAGACCTCGGCTTGATGGCCATGACATATGGGGACGTTTATGTTGCCCAAATCGCCATGGGCGCTAACTATAATCAGACCTTGAAAGCGATTATAGAAGCGGAAAAATACCCGGGACCTGCTTTGATTATTGCCTATGCCCCTTGTATCAGCCATGGGATTAAAACAGGCATGGGAACAAGCATTATGGAAGAGAAAAAGGCCGTGGAGACGGGACATTGGCATCTTTTTCGTTTTAACCCAGAGCTTCGCAAGGAGGGTAAAAATCCCTTCATCCTTGATTCCAAAGAGCCAAAGGGTGAAATTAAAGACTTTATTTACGGTGAAATCCGTTTCTCCCAGCTTATGAATGTATTCCCCGACCAGGCGCCCGAATTGTTTGACTTGGCTGAGCAGAACTCCAAAGAACGATATCTGAGATACAAGCGCCTGGCAGAACAGGAAGTCTTTTAGGATAAAAGGAAAGAGGCCTAAGCGGCCTCTTTCGAGTCTTTAAGCGGGAGCACTATTTCTCGTTGCTGTCAACATACTCCTTCGCATTTCTTACATCTGCTTCACTGGG
>CAZYHL010000031.1:0-12774 GCA_964646795.1 uncultured Syntrophomonadaceae bacterium | reverse complement strand
GCTTATTGAAAGGAATACCACTATCCCCACAGACAAGAAGCAGATATTTTCCACCGCCTCCGACAGCCAAACAAGTGTTGATATCCATGTGCTGCAAGGGGAAAGGCCTATGGCCACCGACAATAAAACCCTTGGCCGGTTTATGCTTGACGGCATTCCGCCTGCTCCCAGGGGTGTGCCGCAAATAGAAGTAGCCTTTTCTATTGACGCTAACGGCATCGTCAATGTAGCCGCCAAGGATTTGGGAACAGGAAAAGAACAAAAGATAACGATTACGGCATCAAGCGGCTTGAAAGACGAAGAGATAAAGGAAATGGTTAAAAATGCCGAAAAACACGCTGCCGAAGATGAAAATCGGAAAAAATTGGTAGAAGCCCGCAACAATGCCGATGCAACCGTATACAGTGTTGAAAAAACTCTTAAGGAATTGGGAGATAAAGTAGATGCTTCTAAAAAAGAAGAGATCCAAAAAGCCGCCGGCCGCCTGAAGGAAGCTGCTGCAGGGGATGACCTGGCGCGGATTGAAAAAGCCTCCGATGAGCTGACTAAATATCTCCATGAACTCTCCACCAAGCTTTATGAGCAAGTAAAGCAGAATAAAACGGGGGATCAGCAGCAGGAGAGCGGAGAAAGCAGCGATGAAAAGGTAGTGGATGCTGATTACGAAGTCGTGGATGATGATAACAAGAAAGAATAAACGAGGGGTTTGAAGCCCATGGCAAAAAGAGATTATTACGAGGTTCTGGGAGTCGGCAGAGATGCCGGCCAGGACGAAATTAAAAAGGCTTACAGGTCACTAGCCCGTCAATACCATCCTGATATGAATTCCGGCGATAAAGACGCTGAGAGCCGGTTCAAGGAAGTCAAGGAAGCCTACGATGTACTGGGAGACCCGGATAAAAGAACACGTTATGACCAGTTCGGCCATACGGAAGAGCAGGATTTTGGTTTTGGCGGCGGTTTTTCTCAGGGCTTCGGCGGGTTTGAAGATATATTTGACTTTTTTAGCGGCGGCGGTTTTTCCCGGAGGCCTTCCAACGGCCCTGAGCGGGGAGCCGATTTAAGGTATGACCTGGAGATATCTTTGGAAGAAGCCGCTTTCGGCCTGGAGACTTTTATCAAAGTTCCCCGGACAGAAAACTGCCCGGAATGCAAGGGGAGCGGCGCTAAGGCAGGTACAAAGCCGGAAACGTGTTCCCAGTGCGGCGGCACAGGGCAGAAAAAAGTGGTAAGAAACGCAGCCTTTGGCCGCTTTGTCAATGTCCAGACATGCGATGCCTGTCGGGGCGAGGGTAAAATAATCAAAGAACCCTGCCGGGGTTGCGGCGGCCGGGGTCAGGTGCAGCGGGAAAGCAAAATTGAGCTAAAGATACCCCCGGGCGTCGATGCGGATTCCAAGCTCAGAGTCCAGGGGGAAGGGGGCAAAGGCAGGAGAAACGGGCCTCCCGGAGATTTGTACGTGTATATCCATGTTAAACCGCACAAGCTCTTCAAGCGGGAGGAGGATGACCTTTTCTTTGAAAAGCCAATCAGCTTTGTTATGGCGTCCCTGGGGGGGGAAATAACGGTTCCCACGATTGACGGTAAAAAGGTCAAAATGCGGATTCCCCAGGGAACCCAGCCCGGCACCTCCTTCCGCCTTAGAGGCAAGGGAATGCCTCACCTGAGGGGCATCGGTCGGGGGGATATGCATGTTTTTGTTAAGGTTCAGGTACCGGAGAAGCTGAACGCCCGGCAACGGCAGGTTCTGAAAGATTTAGCGGCAGCCATGGGAGAGGAAATACCCGAAGAAAAAGGGTTTATGGATAAAGTCAAAGACGCCTTCGGCGGTGGCAACTAGTGCAGCGATTCTATGTGCCTCCCGCCGTTTACCGGGAAGAAGAAATAATCTTCTCTGAGGAACAGCTTAAACACATTAAAAAAGTACTGCGGCTGAAGCAAAGGGCAGAGATCGAGGTTACCAACGGCCTTGGTGAAGCAGCCGTATGCCGTCTGCTCTTAAACAACCGCAATGCTTTCGCCCAAAAAATCCGGCCCTTGGCAGGTAACAATGAACCTGCCCTACGGGTCTTTCTTTTTCAATCCCTTTGTAAGGGAGAAAAAATGGACTATATTGTCCAAAAGGCCGTGGAATTAGGAGTTTACGCTATTATCCCCTTTATCAGCCACCGGAGTGTCATCAGGCCGGAGGCCGACAGCCTGCGCAAGCGAGAGGCCCGCTGGCGAAAAATTGCCGTTGCCGCCCTGGAGCAGAGCGGCCGCAGTTATCTGCCGGAAATAGCGGAACCCGTCAGTTTTCAAGAAGCAATAAAAAAGTCCGGGGCTGAAAAGGGGGAGGCCCTTTCCCTTATCCCCTGGGAAGAAGAAAAAAACTTGAGCCTGCGAGCCGTGCTCAACGAAGTCAAGAATCCCGCCTATGTAAGGCTTTTTATCGGTCCCGAAGGCGGCTTTACTTCCGAAGAAACCGCAAAGGCCCTTAAGGAAAACATCAGGCCGGTTACCCTGGGACCAAGAGTGCTCAGGACAGAAACAGCGGGGGCGGCGGTACTGTCCGTTATTCTCTACCATTACCGTTGCCTGGAATAAGGAGAGTAAAACCCGTGAAAATTGCTTTTTATACTCTGGGCTGTAAAGTCAACCAGTATGATTCCCGGGCCCTGGAAGAGTTGTTTCGCAGACAGGGTTATGAAACTGTCTCGTTTAAAGACAAGGCGGATGTTTATGTGATTAACACCTGCACTGTTACCGGCCAGAGCGCCGGGAAGTCCCGCCGGGCCGTGCGCCGGGCTGTTAAAGCAAACCCCGGTGCTGTTGTGGCTGTAGTCGGCTGCTACGCCCAGGTCACCCCCGAAGAAATAGAGGCTATCCCCGGCGTTGATATTATCGTGGGAACAAGGGCAAGAAGCGCCCTGCCCCGCCTAGTGGCAGAAACCCGGGCAAAAAAGGCAAGAATCAATACTGTCGTGCTGCGGGACATACCCGATAAAGAATTTGAAGAACTGCCCTGGCCTGAGGAGACAGGCAGGGTCAGGGCTTTTTTAAAAATCCAGGAAGGCTGTCGGGATTATTGCTCTTACTGCATTGTCCCCTATGCCAGGGGCAAACTGAAAAGCATGCCGCCCGAAAGAGTCCTCAAGTTTACGGCCGATATCGCCCAAAAGGGTTACAAGGAAATGGTGTTGACGGGGACCCACTTAGGAGCTTACGGCAAAGACTTAGACTCTTCCCTCAATTTAGCCCGGCTCCTTGATAAAATTGCCCAAGGTCCCTGCCCTGAAAGGATTCGCCTCTCATCCTTAGAACCGGTGGATGTCACCAGAGAATTGCTGACTGCTTTTCGGGCGCTTCCTGTCCTCTGCCACCATCTCCATATTCCGCTTCAAAGCGGCTCGGATTTCGTCCTTAAAAAAATGAAGCGGCCTTACAGCCTTAAAGAGTTCAGCGCCTTGGTGAATGGCATCCGGAAAATTGATCCCGACATGGCTCTTTCCACGGATATTATTACCGGCTTTCCCGGGGAGCAGGACAGCCATTTCAGGGAAACTTGTGCTTATATCCAAGAGATTGGCTTTAGCAGGCTTCATGTATTCAAATACTCTCCGAGGAAAGGGACGCCGGCAGCTGATTATCCCGATCAAATTCCTGGGGATGTCAAAGAAGAAAGAAGCAGGCGCTTAAGGCTTTTAGGAGACAAATTGGCCGCGGCTTATGCTGCCGGCTTTGTGGGAAGAAAACTTTTGGTCCTGGTGGAAAAACCACTGTCTGCAGGCGGCATGGAGGGGTTGACGGAGCAATATTTGCGGGTGGACCTGAAGGCTGACGCCCTCAAGCCGGGAGAGATTGTGCCTGCCACAATAGTCGGAAGCCGGGACAGCAGGCTTTTTGGCAAGCTGTAAATTTATATCATATTCTACCTTCCTCGTTAATAAAATGCAGTGAGAACAGTTTGAGGGGGGTATTTTATGAGCAGAGTGTTTGTGTTAGAAGGCAGAAGGCTGTTTCCGCTGCTGTTTTTATTGATGTTGCTGGTTAGTCTTTCAATTTATGATAATCTCCGCCATCAGACAGAGGTCCCGGTATTTGGCGGTGAAGAAGGCGAAATCAGGTATGAGGTCGTGGATAGGGGTAAAATGGAAGACCGCCTGCAAATAAGGGTGCTGTATGAGGCGGATGATTTAGTGCGCGTGGCCGATGAGTTTAGTCTGGAACTGCCGGCTTATCCCTTTCAGCCGGCACAACAAATCGGGGTGCTGGTGGTCAACGGCAAGTTTAAAAAGGCCGAGTTGGTGCCGCTGAAAGAAAATTTACAGGTTAAGGTTGTCCTGGAAAAAGCCCGCAATACATATGACCTGGTCATGCTCGACAATGCAGAGTTGCGGGAAGAAGAATGGTACTGGGTTTTTGCAGATAAGAAGGGCAATGTTTTTTCCCAAATGCCCGGCTCAGAGATGATGAGCGCAGAAGAAGAGGCGGTTGAAGGAGAAACGGAAGTTGTGAAATAAACCTGTGGGTTACCCTACAGGTTTTTTCTTTTTAAGAGCGGTTATAAGAGAGCGAGCAGTTTAGCGGTAATTTCCTCCCCAACCTTTTCAGCCCGGGAATAATCCATAGCATTAACGTAAAAGGATTCTCTTTTCAGATGGGCATTTTTTGCTTTCTTTAGGTTAGCGAACGCTCTTGTTAACAAAGAGGTAAAGATATCTTGGTAATTCCTGCGGAATAAGGCACTTTCCCGGTAGGCCTCGGTATCTATGAAATGCCCCAGGGAGAGGACGTGTTCTTTCATCAGGCAGGGAAAAGAAGAATGGTTCAAACTGTGGTGCTCATTAACTCTTATGATAGCTGTTCTTTTCTGGCACAATACCAGGGCATCAATTCTCTGCGGGTCCAAGCCGCAGCGATAAACTTCAATATCAAGCCCCTTTTGCCGGCAGTGCTGATATATTCTATCCAGCAAAGTGCTTTTGCCGGATCCCGGGTCGCCTGTCAAAAGATAAATCTCGCGACAGTCCCTGACAATGGAGGGATAATGGCTGACTACTCCTGCCGGAGTAATAGCGCTGCCGAAGAGATGCCTTTCCCGGCTTATTTTCCCCTGGTGTTTTTCTTTCTCAAAAAGTTTTTTCAGCAAGTTATCCGTTGCCGCGTTGACTTTGGTCAGATCTATAATGGCGGCGTTGTTAGCCTTGAGGTGCTCCAGGATTAGTTTAGCTTCCGCCAGGCAGTAATAAACGTCCCGGAAAAGTCCTTTTATAGTCTCTCCGAGGCATTTGATTTCGCTGCGGTAAGGAATCAGTTTGCTTTCATCCCAGAACTCGCCCAAATTGATAATTTCATCGTAGGCGCCGGGAATGGCAGGATCAATCATATGGGGAGCCGTGCCGTCAACTACTGCGGCTTTCAAGCCTGGTACGGCTACAGCATCCAAAGAATCGCTGTCGGAAGAACAGAAAAAGAATTCCACCTCGAAGCCTTTTTTGAGAAAGGAATTCCCTATTTTTTTGAGCAGGGTTGATTTACCGGTACCGGGCCCCCCTTTTAAAATAATCAGCCTTTCCCCGCTTTCGCCAAGAATATGATTATACAGGGAATAAAAGCCGTAGGCGGTATTCCCTCCCGCAAAGAAATTTCTTATGTATTTGCTTTTGTCCATCTCAATCCGCCTCCTGAGTCCCAATTAAAATATTTTATGGTTTAAAGCGCAAATCCGTGCATTCCAAAGCAACTGCTTGCTTATGGGCTGGCGGAAATATTTGCCGCCAAGACGGTTAGGTGTTATAATTATGGGCAAGAAGTCAAGTTAGGAGGGTTTAAATGTCTGATTGCCTCTTTTGTCAAATTGTGGCCGGGAAGATTCCGGCGGAAAAAGTTTATGAAGACGATCATGTCCTTGCTTTTAAAGACATTAATCCTAAAGCCCCCGTACATATCCTTGTTATCCCCAAGAAGCACATTTCCAGTTTGAATGATATTAAAGTAGAGGATGCCCAGCTGATCGGCCGGGTGCACTTGGCTATCAAGGATATTGCCGCCAAGCCGGGGATTTTGGCAGCCGGCTACAGGGTTATCAACAACTGCGGGGCGGGCGCCGGTCAAGTAGTTTTTCACATTCATTTCCACCTGCTTTCGGGAGCGAAAGCCCTCAACCTCTAGGGATTTACGGAAAGCTTGATTGACACGGGTTTTTAAAAACGATATAATATATTTTGTTATAGGCTCAACAGCAGAAGCGGCCGCAGCCTCGTCATAATTAGCTTTGGCGCGAGGGGAGGGGAGATTATGGCAGAAATCAAAGTTGGGAAGAATGAAACCCTAGATAGTGCTTTAAAAAGGTTTAAAAAACAATGTGCCCGTACAGGGGTATTAAGAGAAGTCCGTAAGAGAGAACATTACGAAAAACCGAGTGTTAAGCGTAAGAAAAAATCGGAGGCAGCAAGAAAGAAGAGAAGGTTTTACTAATTGACAGTAACCCGGCTTTTAACAAGCCGGGTTTAATTATTTTTGAGGATTTTTTAAATTAAATAAATTTAACCCTGTTGTTTCTTGCAGTTTCAGCTGGGTGTTTTCGTTGTTTTTTACCTGATGGATTTTAAGGGGGATAAAAAACAGGGGAATTTTTCGCGGAAATAATTACAGATATTAACTATATAAATTAATATATGGAAGGAATTCAGATGTTTGTATTGTATAAGAAAGAAAATATCTAATTTTTGGGGGTTAAGGCAGTGAAAAAGAATCAAAAAATCATCTTTGCAGCGGTAATTCTGTTATTGCTGTTTTTATGGGGTAGGGAAGCTGTAAAATACAGGGATTTAAAAAGATCTTATGATTTTTTTGTAAATCAAGATTACAAGCGGGTCTTTATGAACCTTGCAGACAACTTCCGCAATCTTGTGCAGTTAATTGAAGCATATGAAGAAGAGCCCGACCCCTCCGACCCGGTGTTTCAAGCGGCGTATTCCACCTGGGGAGCAGCTTACGATATGAATGATGACTTGTCAGGTTTTGTTGCCAGAAGAATGGAGACCTCTACACCTCTGCGGGAGGATTTGTCACTGTATTTTCTTACTGATATTGAGACTATCATAGACAAAAATATAGAAAACAACAATATCCGGCAGGTAGGCGCTATCCTTTCAGGTCACATAGAAGAGTTGTATGGTTTAATTATCAACAGCAATTTTTTTGAAGAGGAACACCAGTTGATTCTTAAGGATAAACTGTACGATATTGTAGCCGAGCTTGAAGAATTATATTCAAGCAGTCAAACTTAATAGAAAAAGAAAAACGGAGAAATAACAGTAGCCATTGTTAAATAATCTTGCAATTGTTTTATGTGGTAATTATCCATACTTATAAAATTTGCTTACTCATGGCAAATAATGTTATATCCGAGCAGAAAAAACCAAAACATTAGAAAAAAATGATATTATTATAGAAATTCTTTCAGGAGGTTTAATAATATGAAAAACAAATATCTTCTATGTCTAATTGTCATGATGATGGCTACCAGCCTATCGTTTACGCAAGTACGAACATCAGAAGGTCTGGCATTAAAAGAGTTTAGAGGAACCGAAAGGGTTATACTGGTTGATGAAAAATCTCTTGATGAAAACAGAGTAGAGGTTAATACGGCAATAGGAAGGGAAGCTGTCGGCAAACTGAAAATTAAAGAAAATAATTTGCTGGGTGAAATAATAATAGAGCCCGACACCAAAGATCAAAGGAAATATATAATAGAATCAGCACAACCTTTTGAAGAGAAAGGTCTCAAAGGGTTTAGGGGGAAAATAAAAAACTCAGACCTTTCTTTCGAAGCATTTTTAGTAAATGAAGAAAAAGTTGTGTTTAACATTTTTAGCTTGCAAAAGATCAATGAGGAAGAAATACGCATGGATCCTGTCACTGTTGTTCTTGACGGCGGCACTGTAGTAAAAACAAAAGAAGTCCAACCTTTAAATACACAAGTAGAGATGAGAGAGGCTGTTGGAGAAGCGGGTGATATTGGAATTGATAGTTCTGCAGGTTTTGTATATTTTCGTTACAGCGAGAGGCGAGGTTTTAACTGGGGAGTTTCAGGATGGCAGAATCAGAGCATATCTACTCCTTGGAATGTCCACTACTGGACCAGGCCTGATGATGCCATTGCGGACGCCGACCAAACTGCTGCTCAAATTGTTAGAGTTAATATATATCGACTGGAAACCAAGCAAGCAGGTCAGTATGGGTCTTGTCACTATGCAACAGAACCTGCTCAAAGCGGTGTTACAAGTTTTAGCGTACCCTTTTATATTCCTAAAATAGGATGGGTTCAGGTTGGTATTACAGTTAGAACTTCTACAGTAATAGGCACAGGCGACAATCCATGTACGGTTAAACTTTACTGGCTGAATAAAAAAGCCAGTGACTACGCAGGCAAAAGTGGATCAAGGGGGACGGGAGCAAAATTCAATTATGAATTTGGTGTGGCTGATAAAAGCCATGGCAAGTTGCTAGTAACTGTTACTCATAAAGTTATTTATGAAATAATTGGTAACTATAGGGAGTACGTGCAGTATCATGTTCAATCTCCGGTTTACGTAAACGTTACGTAAAAACCAGTTAAATTCATCAGTAGGGTTACTTTGTGGGGTTATGCTACTTACCTGCGAAATCTTATAAACAGTTAATTGCATTTTGAAAACTGCTGTAACAGATAATATACTGTTACAGCAGTTTTAAGTACTTGTTTTCCTAAGTCATAGCGGTGAGAAAGAAAGAGTTTTTTTGGAGATAAATACATTAATTTTACTATTATCCCTATTACTAGAAGGTGTTTTTGAAATTTGTATTGAAGTAATTGGGAATTGTTTGAGGTTCGGAGATTGTATTACAAAAATCGTTCGTATTTTAAGGAGGCATGCAATGTGTGCTAAAGCTATTTATTGCATCAGGGAATAAAGATATTTGCAAGCAAATTGCAAAATGTGTGGTAACAACAGGGTCAATAGAAATAGAATATATAACTGATAAAGCTAAAGATCTGTTGGCCGTAATATACGAGCCTGATATTTGCATAATTGACTGTGATCTTTTAGATAATTCCCGGTTGGAAGCAGTAAAGGATATTAGAAAAAAGCATATTAATACAGATATAATATTAGTAGCTTCAAGTAATAATTTCATTAGCAAAGCAATAGAGCTATATGCTATAGACTATATAATTAAGCCGATTAGTTTGACAAGGCTTATAAATACATTCAATGTGATAAAGAACAGACGTTTATTGCAAGATTGTCCCTTGGAAATCAAGACGAGCAACGGGGAAATAATGTGGTTAAGAGAAAGTGATATTTTTTTTATTGAAGCCATGGGACGAAAGACGCAGTTTTATGTCCACAATGGAGTATATACAGCGAACATGCCTCTGAATAAAGTTGAAAAAAAATTGTGCATAAGGAGTTTTTTTTTCAAAAGCAGCCGTTCATATATTTTAAATCTTGCAAAAATAAAAAAAGTGGTTTCTAGGACACGAACATCTTTATTTATTGTTTTTGATAACTATCACTACACGGCAATTTTATCGAAAAATAAATTGACCGAATTTCAGAATAAGATTAATTCCATAAAAATTATTTAAGTTATTGTATTATTGGTAATCAGGCTAAAGGTGAAACAATACGGTAAAAGGAAGGGAGTAAAGAAATGAAAAAGAATCAAAAAATCATCCTTGCAGCGGTAATTATGACATTGCTGTTTTTATGGGGAAGGGAAGCTGTAAAATACAGGGATTTAAAAAGATCTTATGATTTTTTTGTAAATCAAGATTACAAGCGGGTCTTTATGAACCTTGCAGACAACTTCCGCAATCTTGTGCAGTTAATTGAAGCATATGAAGAAGAGCCCGACCCCTCCGACCCGGTGTTTCAAGCGGCGTATTCCACCTGGGGAGCAGCTTACGATATGAATGATGACTTGTCAGGTTTTGTTGCCAGAAGAATGGAGACCTCTACACCTCTGCGGGAGGATTTGTCACTGTATTTTCTTACTGATATTGAGACTATCATAGACAAAAATATAGAAAACAACAATATCCGGCAGGTAGGCGCTATCCTTTCAGGTCACATAGAAGAGTTGTATGGTTTAATTATCAACAGCAATTTTTTTGAAGAGGAACACCAGTTGATTCTTAAGGATAAACTGTACGATATTGTAGCTGAACTTGAAGAATTATATTCAAGCAGTCAAACATAATAGCAGAAAAAAACGGAGAAATAAAACAAACGTTGTCAAATGCATGGAATAATTTTAGTAAGCCGGCTTTGCCAGCCGGCTTTATTTTTTTTTAAAAATAAATTCTGTTATGTGGTATAATAAAGCATAATGGCAATGGAGTGTTATTATTGTAATTGACGAAGTGCTTTGCTGTCGTTGCCAAAAATAACCGGTAGGCGGGAGGGCGGTTAATGTCAGCGAAAAAAAAGGCGATAATGAGAATATTGCTGGTTTTGTTCCTGCTGCTTTGGGTTCAAGCAGTTGCCCAGGGAGCAGGAGAAACTGTATATGTTGTGCCTCTGGAAGGCGCTGTGGAAAAGGGGCTGGCGAGTTTTTTAAACCGTTCTTTCCGTGAGGCGTCCCGGGGAAACGCCGATGTGGTGATTCTTGAAATCAATACCCCCGGCGGCTACCTGGATGCGGCTCTTGATATCAGCAAATTAATTCAGGAGCAGGAATTCCCCGTTTATGCTTATATAACCCATGCGGCTTATTCTGCCGGAGCTTACCTCGCTCTTTCCTGCGAGCGTATTTACATGAGTCCCGGCAGTGTTATCGGAGCTGCCGAGCCCCGCAGCGCTATCGGCGGGGAGGAGGCAACGGATGAGAAAACGACATCCGCCTTTGACGGGGCCATGCGCTCCGCTGCCGAGGCGGCAGGAAGAGACCCTGATATCGCTTCGGCAATGGTACGGAAAGAAATAGCAATTGACGGTGTGGTTAAGGAGGGCCAGCTATTGACCTTAACCGAACAGAAAGCGAAAGAGTTAAACTACAACGAAGGGACTTTTCGTACCAGGAACGAGCTTCTTGCCGAACTGGGCTTGAGAGAGGCTAAGATAGTCGAAACCAAAGTAGGGGCAGCCGAAAAACTGGCTAGGTTGGTTACTAATCCCACCGTTGCAACCATTTTGCTCACAATAGGCATTACAGCTCTTATCCTCGAAGTGATGACAGCCGGCTTCGGCTTGGCAGGATCCATCAGCATCCTGGCCTTCGCCTTGTTTTTCGGCGGGCATATATTCGCGGGTCTGGCAGGGTATGAAGTGCTGGCTCTTTTCATGCTTGGTATCGTGCTGCTTCTAATTGAAGCTTTTCTCCCCAGCTTCGGTATTGTCGGCATTGTCGGTATTCTAGCCGTCGGCGGGGCTGTTGCCATTACGGTAGGCGATACCGGCCAGGGATTATCAATGTTTCTTGTCTCGTTAGTCCTGTCCGGTATCCTGATCGCTATAGCGTTCACTTTTTTAGCGAAAAAAGGATTGTTCAGGAGCATCGTTTTAAATTACCGGGAAGACAAAAAACTAGGCTATGTGGGTCCCCGTTCTTTCACGGACATGGTTGGGAAAAAAGGTAATACGGTAACGCCGCTTCGTCCCGCCGGAACCGTAATAATAGAGGGTAACCGTTACGATGTGGTGAGCGACGGCGGTTTTATTCCTGCAGGGCAGGAAATATATGTTTCCAGTGTGGAAGGCATGCGTTTGGTGGTAAAACCCTTTAAATTAAAGGATTAAATGAATAAAAATATGAAGGAGGTCTATTTATGGATCCTGGTTTAATTTCACTGCTTATTACTATCGGTTTGTTAATCATTGCCGTATCCATTGTCTTTAGCTTCGTTCCCCTGGGACTTTGGATTTCCGCTCTGGCGGCCGGGGTGAGGATCGGTATCATTACCCTGATAGGTATGCGCCTGCGCCGGGTCACCCCCGCCCGGATTGTTAACCCCTTAATTAAGGCGACTAAAGCCGGACTGGACTTGAATGTCAACCAACTTGAAGGGCATTACCTCGCCGGTGGGAACGTAGACAGGGTTGTCAATGCTTTAATAGCTGCCCAGAGGGCAGATATCGATTTAGGTTTTGAGAGGGGAGCCGCCATTGATTTGGCAGGCCGGGACGTCCTCCAGGCCGTTCAGATGAGCGTTAACCCCAAGGTTATTGAAACGCCGGTTGTAGCTGCCGTGGCCAAGGATGGTATTGAAGTTAAAGCAAGGGCAAGGGTTACTGTCAGAGCCAACATTGACCGCCTTGTGGGTGGCGCCGGTGAAGAAACAATCATTGCCAGGGTCGGAGAAGGTATTGTTACTACTATCGGTTCTTCCGCGACCCACAAGGAAGTTTTGGAGAACCCGGACATGATATCCCATACCGTTCTCAATAAAGGTTTGGACGCCGGTACTGCCTTCGAGATCCTTTCCATAGACATCGCCGACGTCGACGTTGGGAAAAACATAGGCGCCCAGCTGCAAACTGACCAGGCAGAAGCAGACAAACGGATTGCCCAGGCTAAAGCTGAAGAACGGCGGGCTATGGCTGTCGCCAAGGAGCAGGAGATGAAAGCTTCCGTTCAGGAAATGCGGGCAAAAGTAGTCGAGGCTGAAGCAGAAGTGCCCAGAGCTATGGCTCAGGCGTTAAGGGAAGGCAAACTGGGTGTAATGGATTACTATAATATGCAAAATATCATGGCTGATACATCCATGCGGAGTTCGATAGCGGATATAGGAGAAAAGCCTGA
>CAZYHL010000030.1:0-12806 GCA_964646795.1 uncultured Syntrophomonadaceae bacterium | reverse complement strand
ACTTAATAGTTTCTTTACTGTCAAGGTAATGTTAACCAAGAAAGGTAAGCGTTATTCCTTGTTGCAGAATTGTGGATAATTTGTTAAGATGATAATTAACATATTTTATCATGGCAAACTAGTTACTTTTTTATCCACAAGATGTGTATATTTTTGTGGATAACTTGTGGGTGTATCTTTTCCTCTCTTTTTCATCCTTCGTTTAGTTCGAGTTTAAAAGACAAATTTATAAATTTTATCCACCGTATTGTGTGGACAACCTTTAGTTATTGTGGATAACTACTCCTGAGGGGGAATAGCAAGTTGGACGGATACATTAATGAACTATGGGAAACAGCGCTGTTGGAGATACAGGAAAAGATCAACAAACCTTCTTTCGAAACATGTTTAAAACTCATAAAACCGGTATCATTACAACAAAACACCTTTTTCTTAAGTGTTCCCAATGACTTCACCAAAAATTGGATAGAGTCCCGCTTTTCCGGTATTATTAATGATGCTGTCAATACTGTGACCAAAGATAAATTAGTCGTACAATTCATCACTACCCCCGCCTCTCCCGAAGATTCTCAGGAAAAAAACATCAAAATGCACGTGACGGAAACCGAAAAAAAACCCGCAAAAACAAAATATTCCACCTGGCTTAATCCTAAATACACTTTTGAAAGCTTCGTTATCGGGGATAGTAATAGTTTTGCCCATGCCGCTTCGCTGGCAGTAGCCGAAACTCCCTCTAAAGCTTATAATCCTCTCTTTATTTATGGCGGTGTCGGTTTAGGCAAAACCCATCTCATGCATGCTATCGGTCATTATGTTTTAGCAAACAGTTTTAATTATAATGTCGTTTATACTTCCTCTGAAACCTTCACCAATGAATTTATTAATGCTATCCGTGATAATAAGACCGTTTCGTTTCGCAACAAATACAGAAATATTGATGTTCTTTTAATAGACGATATCCAGTTTTTAGCAGGTAAGGAACAAACTCAGGAAGAATTTTTTCATACTTTTAATGCTCTCCATGAAAACAACAAACAAATTATCATTTCTAGCGACCGGCCTCCGAAGGAAATACCCACCCTGGAAGAAAGGCTTCGTTCGAGGTTCGAATGGGGACTGCTAACTGATATCCAACCACCTGACTTAGAAACAAGGGTTGCTATTTTAAGAAAGAAAGCAAAACAAGAAAATTGTGAAATTCCTAATGAAGTAATTTATTTTATCGCCGATCAAGTAAACAGCAATATCAGAGAGTTGGAAGGAGCCTTCATCAGAGTAATAGCTTATTCTTCCTTGTCTGAAAGAAACATGTGCATAGAATTGGCTAAAGAGGCTTTAAAAGATCTTGTCGCAAGCAAAAAAGAAAACAAAGTTACCATTAAGCTCATACAACAAATCACTAGTGATTATTATAATGTTTCGCTGCAAGAAATGATAGGAAAAAAAAGAAATAAGTCCTTATCTCTTCCCCGTCAAATAGCCATGTATTTAGCCCGTGAAATGACAGAAGAATCTTTTCCTCATATCGGCGGCGAATTTGGCGGTAAAGACCACACTACCATCTTACACGGCTATAATAAAATAAAAAAAGAGATGGAAACCAACCCCAACCTCCGCAGTAACGTGGAAAATTTAAAAAGAAAAATTCTTAATAAATAAAAAATAAATATATCCCCACCCTTGTTGAAAAAAGTTGTTGATTAGCTCTTAATAGCTGTGAATAGTTTTTTTAAATAATGAAACTTGTTTATACAGGGGATACAAAGTCAGGCTATCAACAAACTATCCCAGCCCTGAAACCATTATATTAACTTTCTCAACAAGGGTTATACCCTATGTCCACATGGCTTATTATTATCAATACTAAATTATAAATATATTCATCTTATTATTTTTTATGAAAGAAAGGAGAAAAAATAATGCATTTTTATTTTGACCAGGCTGCCATGATGAAAAGCCTGCAAAAAATTGAAAGAGTTGTGCCCTTAAGAAGCCCTCTGCAAATATTGCAGGGCATTCATATGAAGCTTTCAGGCAATAAGCTGGTTTTAACTGCCACCGATTTAGACCTTGGCATAAAGACGGAATTAAATGTCAAAGGTTTAAAAGATGGAGAAGCAGTGATTCCTGAAAAAATTGTTGCCGTTGTTCGGTCGCTGCCTCCGGGAGCAACGGAGATCTGCTTAGATTATGAAACCATGGCCGTAGCTTTAAAACAAGAAAATATTAATTTTAAGCTTCGTTGTTTTAATCCCGAAGAATACCCTCCCTTCCCGGGGGAAGAAGAAGATATTAAAAAGCTTAAAATAAGCGGTTTTTTGTTTAAGGAAATGCTTAAAAAAACATTATTTGCTGTTTCGACAGATGCTAGTAAACCCGTTTTTAACGGGATCAATTTTAATTTTGCTGCGGAAAACATGAGAGTGGCTGCTTCTGATACTTTCAGACTAGCGTTATATAAGGTGGAAGTTAAAATAAACGGGGGAGAAAATGTGGTTTTTACTCTGCCGACAAAGGCAATGAAAGAGTTTGAGAGGATTATTGAAGATGAGGATATAATAGAAATGGGTATTTTTAAGGGACAAGTCATTTTTAGTTTTGGTGTAACTACTTTGGTTACCAGAATGTTAGAAAACAAGTTTCCCGACGTTTTCAGAGTAGTGCCCCAGGATTTTCTCACTCGCATCAGCGTAAATAAAAACCTTTTTGAAATGGCTTTAGAAAGAGCAGGTTTGCTGGCAGAAAAAGAAATTCATGCGGTTAATCTCTCTATTTTTGGCGGAGAAATCGTTGTTTCAGCCTCTTCTTCCCTGGGAAACAATAAAGAAACATTGTCTCTGCTTTCTTTTAAGGGCGAAAATGTTGATATTATAATGAATATCAAGTTTCTTACTGAGGTTATCAAAGTTTTAAAGGATGATAAGGTGGATTTAAGTTTTAGAGGGGCGGCCGGACCGGTGGTTATTACAACGGAAAGAGAAAATAATTACCTTTACTTAGCCTTGCCGATCAAACCTAAATAGCCGGAGGGAGAATCGTGTGAACCTTCTTTCGCTGGAATTGCATAATTTTCGCAACTATAGGGATTTGTTTTTTGAACCTGGAAAAGAAATAAATGTATTGGTTGGAGCCAATGCTCAGGGAAAATCAAATTTATTGGAATCTCTTGCCTACCTGGTTTTTTTTTCCTCTTACCGGACTCATAATGAAGAAGATATTGTTTACTTTGGGGAGCCTTATTTTTCTCTAAAAGCACAAATACAAAAAAACAATTATGTTCTGACCATAGATACTTTTTATGATGCGAAGCAAAAAAAGAAGCAAGTAAAAATTAACGGTGTTATTCAGAATAAGTTGTATCAAGGCCTGGGTACGGTTAATACCGTTCTCTTTACGCCCGAAGACCTTTATCTGGTTAAGGGAGCACCCCAAGCAAGAAGATATTACCTGGACAGGGAAAGTATGCAGCTTAGAAGCTCTTACGGTGAACACCTGAGAAACTACCAAAGAGTGTTAAGGCAGAGAAACAGGCTGTTAAAGGACATAAGAGGCCCCCAAAAAGAATCTTTTCTGCAGCAACTGCTTGTTTGGGATAGGCAGCTTGCAGCGGCAGGGAGTTTTATTCTGGTAAGAAGAAAAGAAACGGTAAAGAAACTATCTCTCTTAGCCCGGCTGGTTTACCGGAGATTGACGGCAGGAAGGGAAGATTTAAGTCTTGCTTATCTTTCTAATTTAAATAACGAAGAACTAAACAGGAAGGAAGAAGAAGAAATATTTTTAGGAGCTCTTAAAGAGAGCAGAGAAGAGGATTTAGCGGTTGGATATACGACAAAAGGACCTCATTTGGATGATATGGAGATAAAAATTAACGGCAGGGCGGCCAAAATCTTTGCTTCCCAAGGACAGCAGCGAACCGCAGTTCTATCCCTTAAAATGTCGGAAGTGGAGCTTATAAAGGGAGAGAAAGGAAGTTACCCTTTGCTTTTACTGGACGACGTATTTTCTGAACTGGACGACAGCAGGAGAAACAGCCTCTTGGATTTAACCCGGGAAAAAGTGCAGACATTTATTACTAGCACCAGCCCGGGTTTATGTAAAAACTTTAACGAAGGCTCTACTTTATTTAAAGTGGAGGGGGGAAAAGTACGGCGTGGAGAGCCTTGATAAACCGCTGGGAAAAGTGCTGCGAAGGCTTGGCTTAACTAAAAAAGTAGCCGAGAAAAAAGCTTTATTGGCCTGGCCGCAAATTTGCGGGAAAGATTTATATAAACAGACACAAGCACTCCGGATCAAAGACGGCATATTGTACGTGGCAGTTAAAAGTCCCGTCTGGTCTCAGCAATTGTCTTTTTTTAAACCCAGCCTTATTGACAAAATAAACAAAGAACAAAAAAAGAAGGTCATCAAGGATATTCATTTTCTGATAAACAGTATTGAAGTTAAAAAAAACACTCCAAATGCAGGGGGGGAAGAAAAAGAAACAGTTTATATTTTAACGCCAACAGATATTTTAGCTGTGGAAAACATGGTTTCTCATTTTAAGGGAGAAAATAATTTAAAAGAAAGATACTTAAGCTTATTAAAGAAAGAGAAGCTGTCCCAAAAGAAGAAAGAAGCCTCAGGGTGGGAAAAATGTGTTTGCTGCGGGGTTCTGGCCCCGCCGGGGGAAAATTTTTGTCCCTTTTGTACCGAAGAACGTAAAGAAGAGAAAGGAGGTAAATACTAATGTTTTTACACATAGGAGGAACAAAAATAATTCCGGAAAGAGAGATTATAGGTATTTTTAATATCCAAATCAGGAACAAGGACTGCAACAACGAGTTGCTTCAATATTCTCCCCAGGAAAGTGTTGGAGACGACGATTATGCATCCTTTATTGTGACTGACAGTAAGGTTTATCTATCCCCGATAGCGCCTACAACTCTTATGAAAAGGTGGAAGTTTTCAGGCTTTTAAAAGCCGTGAAGGATTATCTTTCACGGCTTTTTCGTTAATCATAGTGTAAAGTTGGCTTAAACTGGCTGGCAGAGGTCAAAATGGTACTACTGGACCGCTATCATCTGAATAAAGCGATTACAACAGTAACCAGTCGTCAAAGAGAGAAAAATTCCAAGCTGTATTTGGCACTAGCCTCAGGAGATCTACTTAAAAGGATGTATGAAAAACAATATACTACAAAAAAGTTGACACGACCTTCGTTAATAGTGTTGTTTTGCATGTTTCAAGTTTATGGTATAATCAATTAATTGATGCACTGCTAAAGGAGGATATTGGATGGCGGAAGATAAATCAAATTATGATGAACACCAGATACAGGTTCTGGAAGGATTAGAAGCGGTACGCCGCCGTCCCGGTATGTATATTGGCACCACAGGACATAGAGGGCTGCACCATCTGGTTTATGAAGTGGTGGATAACAGCATCGATGAAGCCATGGCGGGTTATTGTAAAAATATAGAAGTTGTCCTTTTACCGGGGAACAAAGTTAGTATAGCGGACGACGGCAGAGGCATACCTGTGAAGGAACATCCTCAAATTAAAAAGTCTACCGTGGAAGTAGTGTTAACTTTACTGCATGCCGGGGGCAAATTTGGGGGGGAGGGTTATAAAGTTGCCGGTGGGCTTCATGGCGTTGGGGTTTCCGTTGTTAATGCCCTTTCCGCCGTCATGGAGGTAGAAGTTAAACGTGACAACGGTATCTACTACCAAAGGTTTGAGCGGGGCAAACCGGTTACGGATTTAATTAAAACCGGAAAGTCAACCAAAACTGGCGTAAAAATAACTTTTTTGCCCGACGATGATATCTTTGAGGAAGTAAGTTTTGAATACGATTTTTTAGCCAAAAGACTGCAGGAGTTAGCTTATTTAAACAAGGGTGTCAAAATTACTTTCAGCGATAAAAGAGCAGGAGAAGAAAAAACAAATATATACCGTTTTGATGGCGGGATAAGCTCCTTTGTCCAGCATCTTAATAAAAATAAGGATGTAATTCATAAAACCCCTGTTTATATTGAAAAAAAGGGGCCTGAAGGGGAACTAGAGATAGCCTTTCAGTACAACATGGGTTATTCAGAACTCATCTATTCTTTTGCCAATAATATCAACACCCAAGAGGGAGGAACCCATGAGATAGGTTTTAAGAATTCATTAACCCGCCTGGTAAACGATTATGCGCGCCAAAAAGGGGTACTAAAAGAAAACGATGCCAACCTTGCGGGAGATGATATCAGGGAAGGGATAACAGCAATTATCAGTGTCAAATTAAAGGACCCCCAATTTGAAGGTCAAACAAAAACCAAGTTAGGTAACAGCGAGATAAGAGGTTTTGTTGAAAGCGCTCTTTATGATGAAGTCAAGGCTGAATTGGACAAGAACCCTGCTTTGGCCAGAAGGATAGTGGATAAAGCCATCCGTGCTTTCCGAGCGAGAGAAGCCGCCCGCAAAGCACGGGAATTAACCAGACGGAAGAATGCTTTAGAAATAAGTGCTCTGCCCGGTAAACTAGCGGATTGTACCAGTAAAGACCCTTCCATTTGTGAATTATATTTGGTAGAGGGTGATTCTGCCGGGGGTTCCGCAAAACAAGGAAGGGAAAGGATATTTCAAGCCATATTACCCTTGCGCGGCAAAATTATTAATGTTGAAAAAGCAAGGATTGACAAGGTATTAGCCAATGAGGAAATAAGGACGATAATAACAGCTTTGGGGACAGGCATCGGTGACGAATTTGACATCAGCAAGGCGCGTTACCAAAAAATAATCATCATGACAGACGCCGATGTGGACGGTTCTCATATCCGGACGCTCCTTTTAACATTCTTCTACCGTTACATGAAGCCTTTGATTGAAGCGGGATATGTTTATATTGCCCAACCTCCTCTTTACAAGGTTAAAAAGGAGAGCAAAGAAGAGTATTTTTACAGCGATGCCCAGTTGGAACAATTTTATAAACAATATGGGCGAGAAAGCTCCAGCCTTCAACGGTACAAAGGTTTGGGAGAAATGAACCCGGAACAATTATGGGATACCACTATGGATCCGGGAAAAAGAACAAACCTCCAGGTCAAAATAGAGGATGCCATTCTGGCTGATGAAATATTCACGACCCTGATGGGCGAAAAAGTGGAACCCCGCAGGGTGTTTATAGAACAAAACGCTCACAGGGTTAAAAACCTGGATATTTAAAGAAGGGAGGAAAGAGAATGGAATATACCCAAGGGAAAATATTGCCGGTAGAGATACACCAGGAAGTAAAAAGTTCTTTTCTGGATTATGCCATGAGCGTTATCGTAAGTAGGGCCTTGCCCGATGTCCGGGACGGTTTAAAGCCTGTCCACAGACGCATACTATACGCCATGTTTGAATTAGGGATGTATCCCGATAAGCCGCATAAGAAAGCGGCCAGGCTGGTAGGGGAGGTTCTGGGCAAATACCATCCCCACGGCGATCAGGCTGTTTACGATGCGATGGTGCGGCTGGCCCAGGAGTTTAACTCCCGCTATCCTTTGGTAGACGGACATGGCAACTTCGGTTCGATAGACGGGGACTCTGCCGCGGCTATGCGTTACACGGAGGCGCGCATGGCTCCCATTGCACTGGAAATGCTGACGGATATTAATAAGAATACGATTGATTACAGGCCGAATTTTGACGATACCTTATCAGAACCTGTTGTTTTGCCCAGCCGCTTCCCTAATTTACTGGTTAACGGCTCCTCGGGTATTGCCGTCGGTATGGCCACGAACATTCCGCCCCATAACCTGAAAGAAGTAATTGACGCTTTGTTCTTGCTGATTGATAAACGGGAGGCGGAAATAGAAGAGTTGCTTGAAATTATAAAAGGGCCGGACTTCCCCACGGGAGGAGAAATCCTTGGGGTTGAGGGTATCCGCGCCGCTTATAAAACAGGACGAGGCATAATCAAAACAAGGGGTTTGGCCCGGATTGAACGGTTGGAAAGCGGAAAAACAATGATTTTAATTTCCGAATTGCCTTACCAGGTTAATAAAGCAAAGCTCATTGAAAGAATAGCGGAGCTGGTAAGGGATAAAAAAATTGAAGGCATTACTGACCTAAGGGATGAATCCGACAGGGAAGGTATCCGGATTGTCTTGGAAGTAAAAAAAGGAGCAACACCCCAGGTAATACTTAATAAACTATATAAGTTCACGCCGCTACAGCAAAATTTCGGCATTATCATGCTTGCCCTCGTAGACAATAAGCCCCGGGTTTTAAATATTAAAGAGGTCTTGGAAGCATATCTTGAGCATCAAAAAGAAGTAATCCAGCGGCGTACAGCTTTTGAATTGGATAAAGCGGAAAAGCGGGCTCATATCTTGGAGGGCCTAAGGATAGCCTTAAAAAACCTGGATGCCGTCATCAAACTAATCCGTTCTTCACATAATACGGATACAGCGAGACAGGGTTTAATGGAGAAGTTTTCCCTTTCGGAAAAGCAGGCCCAGGCAATTTTAGATATGCGTCTGCAGAAACTGACGGGCTTGGAGCAGGAAAAACTGGAAGAAGAGTATTTGGAATTGATTCAAAATATTGCTTATTTCCGAGAGGTATTAGCCAACGAGAGACTTGTCTACCAAATTATTAAAAAAGAGCTTAAGATGGTTAAGGAAAAGCATGGAGATGCAAGGAGGACCAGCATAGTGGCGCCCGCTACGGAACTAATAATGGAAGATTTAATTGCAGAAGAAAGCATGGTTATAACATTGACGCATCAGGGTAATATAAAAAGATACCCCCTATCCGGCTACAAAAGCCAGCACAGGGGCGGAAAAGGCATAACAGCTATGGCGACAAGAAAAGAAGATTTTGTCGAGAATCTTTTTATAACCTCTACCCACCATACGCTTCTATGCTTTAGCAATAAGGGTAAGGTTTACCATTTGAAGGTTTATGAAATACCTCAGACCGGCAGAAATACAATGGGAACTAACATCGTCAACCTTTTGTCCCTCAACGAGGACGAAGTTATAAATGCCGTTATACCCATTAAAACCTTCAAGGAAAATCGTTTCTTAATTCAAGGAACAAGCCAGGGATATATTAAAAAGACAGCTCTCAGAGAATTTGCCAACTCCCGCCGCGGAGGCCTGGTAGCTATTAATTTGCCTGATGGGGACGAGCTTATCGGCGTTAAAAAGACCCGCGGTAATGATGAGATTTTTCTAGTTAGTGAAAAAGGGATGGCGATTCGTTTTTCAGAAGAAGATGTGCGGGCCATGGGTAGAACTGCCAGGGGTGTTATCGGCATTCGTCTCCGGACAGGGGACAGGGTAATCGGGATGGATCTGGCTTCTCAGGGCGAAGATATTCTTTTGGTCACTACGGGAGGGTTTGGCAAGAGAACAAAAGTCGATGAATTCAGACGGCAGCGCCGGGGTGGTCACGGGGTTAAGTCCTTAAAGATTACAGAAAGCAAAGGGGCTCTGGCCGGTTTTAAAATGGTTAAGCCCGGGGAAGATATCATTGTTGTAACGTCAAAAGGCTTAATTATCCGCCAGTCAATTTCAGAAATATCTTCTGTGGGCAGATATGCCCAGGGAGTAACTGTTATCAAGCTTTCTCCCGAAGACAGGGTAGTAAGCATGGGCAGGGCCTTAGGGGAGGAAAATTAGCTTGAAGAAGAATGTTTTCTTCGGGATTATTCTCTTGACGGCGTTTATAGGCACGCTTATATTAACACGACCCCAAACGGCTGAGAGCCCTCCTGTCCCTATCAGTGTCGACTTGGTTGTGGTTGGGAGAGGGCTGCCGGCCTTGGCGGCAGCCCTGGAGGCTAATTGGCAGGGGGCAGAAGTTATGATCCTTAACAGCCAGCGGCTACGCGAGGATTTTTTTTATCCTTTGGGTGGTTCTTTTATTGCTACTCAAAAAAACGAAGCCGGCGAAGGGGAAAAAAAATTTAACGAAGATTTAGAAGCGGTGTTGGCTCATATTATGACATCGGCTCCGAAAACAGATAGGGATAATCTCCGGGAAGTCCTCGTTGAAAGTGCTGCCACGCTGGCCTGGCTGACTGAATATCAGGACTTGGCTTTAACAGCTGCGCCACTGGAAAAATACCGGTATTACAGCCCTTACTTTGAAGACACCACCCTATTGGAAGAGCGGCTTTGGCAGCTGCTTAAGCCACGGCTCATCCATAACCTTGAGGGAGCAGAACCTATCGCAATAGAATTTTCCCCGGCGGGCGAGGTAAAGGGGATGGAAATTTCAACGGATGAGGGTGTTATAAAAGTAACTGCCAGAGCAGTTATTATAGCAGCCGGTGGCTTCAGCGGCAACAAGGCTTATCTGGCTGAATACAACCCTCAAGCCGCACGGTTGGACAGCTCCTTTAGAAGTGAAGGGGCGGAAGGCATTGCCCTTGACCTGGTTAAAGATATAGAGGCCGATATCGTTAAAGCAGAGCGGATTTATTTTGCCCCTATTCTTTTTCCCGCAGGGAAGTTAATTGATAAAGCTTGGTATCCGGGCCTGATGCAGGGTATTTGGCTGGACAGGCAAGGGGAGAATATAACCGGCAGTGCCTTGGCCGTTCTCCGAACAGGCAGCGAAAAGGATGTGACGGATTGGTTTCTCAGCCAGGCCGGCCAGCCTTTTAACCTTCTTTTCCCCGGTAACAGGGAGGCTGTCCTCCCGGGTTTGGCTTCCGTTAATTCCTTGAGCCAGTTGTCATCCCAGACAGAGATTCCTCTGGAAAGCCTGGCAGAGGCTCTTGCCGGGAGCCTCCCTCCTTATTACCTGGGGACGCTGGAATTGCAGCCTCTTTACACTATGGGCGGTCTTGCCGCCGATGCACAGGGAAGAATACTGAAGCATGGCGCAGCAATCCCCGGGCTATATGGTGCGGGTGAAACGGTAGGGTGGCTGCACGGGGAAACAATTTTTCCCGGCCTTCCCTTAACGGAGGGATTAGTTATGGGCAGGATTGTGGGTAGGGAAGCGGCTTCCTTTGCCGAAAAGTAATTTCAAGAAAGTTATATTAGCTAATAATTAAGCAAGACAAATATTGAAGACATTAAAATTTCTTAAAAATAATATTTTGAGCAGGAAATCAGCATTTTGGCAAGAAATTTTGTTGTGACGGTATTTGCTTACTCGTTTAAATTAAGCAATAGCTATTATAACAAAAGGAGCGCCAAATGAAGCCAATAAAAAGGATTGGTATAACGGATACCACTTTGAGGGATGCCCATCAATCTCTGATGGCTACCCGGATGCGCCTTGAGGATATGCTCGGTATCCTGGAAATGATGGACAACGTCGGGTATCATTCTATGGAGGTCTGGGGTGGAGCGACATTTGACAGCTGTCTCCGGTTCTTGGACGAAGACCCTTGGGAAAGGCTGAGGCTTTTTAAAAAGGTCTTAAAAAAGACTAAACTGCAAATGTTGCTGCGGGGGCAAAACCTGGTAGGGTATCACCATTATCCGGATGATGTGGTGGAAGCTTTTATCAAAAAGGCCATTGCCGGCGGTATTGATATCTTTCGTATATTTGATGCTTTAAATGACGAAAGAAACATGTCTAAGGCCATGGAAACAGCAAAAAAAGAAGGAGCTCATGTGCAGGCAGCCATAAGCTATACCTTAAGCCCTGTGCACAGCATCTCATATTTTGTCCACGTGGCAAAAGTTCTGGAAGAAATGGGAGCTGACAGCATCTGTGTTAAGGATATGGCCGGCCTTATTACTCCCTATAACGCATATGAACTGATCAAGAAACTTAAAGAAAGCATCGCTCTTCCTATTCAGCTTCACTCCCATTACACTAGCGGCATGGCCTCCATGGCTTATCTAAAGGCTATCGAAGCGGGGGTGGATGTTGTTGACACGGCAACGTCCTCATTGGCTCTGGGAACATCGCAGCCGCCTACGGACACAATCGTAGCTGTCCTGAAAGACACTCAATATGAGACCGGCTTGGACCAGGGCCTGTTAATTGAAATTGGACAATTTTTTAAAGAGGTCAGGAAGAAATACGATATACCCCTGGATGTTGCCTTAGGTGTAGACACCCAATTTTCCAACCAAATCCCGGGTGGAATGATTTCCAACCTGACCTCGCAGCTAAAGGAGCAAAAATCCCTTCACCTGTTAGAGGAGGTTTTGGCAGAAGTGCCGCGGGTCAGACGGGAGTTGGGCTATCCGCCCTTGGTTACGCCTACCAGTCAGATTGTAGGCACTCAGGCGACGGTTAATGTCATGTTGGGGGAAAGGTACAAGTTGGTGTCCAGCGAGGTTAAGAATTATCTCAAAGGTTATTACGGCAGGCCGCCGGGGCAGGTTGACGAAGGCTTGCGCCGGCAAATTTTGGGAGAAGAGGAACCCATAACCTGCCGGCCGGCAGACCTGCTGCCCCCCGGGATGGAGGCGGCCGCGCAAGAAATAGGGGCGTTGGCAGCGAGGGAGGAAGATGTTATTTCATATGCCCTTTTCCCTCAAATCGCCTCTGATTTTCTAAAGAGGCGCCAGGGACTTATCCCGCCATTAGAAGTTTCCTCCGGGGAAAAAGAAGAAAGCGGTGCGGCTGAGGTAAATAAGGCAGCCTTTGATTTAAGCAAGCTCAATTTTCCCGATGAAAACCTTGTTTTGGAAGATGAAGAAGGAGACATTATCGTTTATCCTGTTTAAATATAATGCCGCTTATTTACCGTTGACAAAGCTGACAGGATTAAGGTATAATAAAAAACAATTTTATACCTTGAAAGACAAGGATGGGGGAAAGTAGGGAGATTTTTTTATCAGAGAGCCGGTGCCAGGTGCGAACCGGTTAAAGAAATCTTT
>CAZYHL010000029.1:0-12907 GCA_964646795.1 uncultured Syntrophomonadaceae bacterium | reverse complement strand
TTCCTGGCCTAATTCAATAAAAACAACGGCAAAACCCGTATCCTGGCACATGGGCGCTTCTTCCGCCGCAGCCAGGGCGGCATTTTCCATGATTTGAGCCAGCACGTTTTTGCCTGCCGGCGATGTTTCCAGGCGCCGGGCCTCCTTCAGGGCGGCGGTTACATCGTCGCCCAGGCGGTAGTTAGCCTCCAGGCACATTTCGGCAATAGCTTTTTTGATTTCAGCTACTTCAATTACTCGCATCGGTAACCCCCCCCCCCGGCTTAATATTTTCGCAAATCTTTACTATATCCAGGCTTTTAACCGCAAAATCTTTTTAACTTCCGCTTATTTTTTGAATCTTTAATTTGAACCATTAAAGTAAGGGGATTTTAAAGACAGGAACCTCCTTAAGCAGCCTTCCCCGGCCTTAAAGCATTTTTTTGAGCAGCCGGTTTACTACCTGGGGATTGGCTTGACCCCTGGTTTCTTTCATAACCTGCCCCACCAGGAAGCCTAAGGCTCTGTCTTTCCCTTGCCGGTACTCGGCCGCAGCTTTGGAATTGGTATCAATAACCCGGCGGATAACAGCGGCAATCTCGCCGGCGTCGCTTATTTGCATCATGCCCTTAGCGGCAATGATTCTCCCGGGCATTTCCCCTGTTTTGAAAGCTGTCTCGAAGACCTCCTTGGCCATTTTCTGGCTGATTACGCCTTCCTGCATAAGAGTAAGGAGCTCTGCCAGGTGGGCTTCTTTAATGCCGCTTTCCTTAAGCTCGCTTCCCTGTTCTTTAAGCAGCCTTAAAAGCTCGCCCATGGTCCAGTTGGCCACAATCTTCACTTCCGGATAAAGGGTAAGGCAGTTCTCAAAAAAATCGGCCAGTTCCTTTGAAGCCGTAAGCACACCGGCCTCATAAGGCGAAAGCTTAAGGCTTGACACAAATCTCTGTCTGCGGGCGTCGGGAAGTTCCGGGAGCTCCTGCTGCAATTCCTGCAGCCAGTTGACGTCAACCTCGACAGGCGGCAGGTCCGGTTCGGGGAAATACCTGTAATCGTGGGCTTCTTCCTTGCTGCGCATAGGCAGCGTTTCATTAAGAGCAGCCTCAAACCTGCGGGTTTCCTGGCTGATGCTGCCGCCGACGGCCAAAATCTCCGTCTGGCGGGCAACCTCGTATTCCAGGGCTTTTTCCACAGCTTTAAAAGAGTTCATGTTCTTTAACTCTACTTTAATGCCTAATTCCCGGCTCCCGGCTTCCCGCAAGGAAATATTGGCATCACAGCGCAGGCTTCCTTCCTCCATCTTGCAGTCTGAAACCTCTGTATAACGAAGATAGATTTTTAGCTTTTCCAGGTAAAGCCTGGCTTCTTCGGGTGAACGCAAGTCAGGTTCCGATACAATCTCTATGAGGGGGACGCCGCTGCGGTTGTAATCCACTAAAGAACAATTTTCCGCCCGGCTGTGGATTAGCTTGCCGGCATCCTCTTCCAAGTGGACTCTGGTTATACCGATCTTTTTTTGTTCTGCCGCCGTTTCAATAGACAAAAAGCCGCCGCTGGCCACGGGCAGATCAAACTGGGAAATTTGGTAAGCCTTCGGCAAGTCGGGGTAGAAATAATTTTTTCGGTCAAACTTGCTGAAGGGGTTGATGCGGCAATTCAAAGCCAGAGCTGCTTTGACTGCCAAGCAATAAGCCTCCCGGTTCAATACCGGCAAAGCCCCGGGCTGGCCAAGGCAGACGGGACAAACCTGGGTGTTAGGCTCGGCGCCGAAAGAAGTGGAGCAAGCACAAAATATTTTACTCTTAGTCTGGAGTTCCGCGTGGACTTCCAGCCCGATTACCGTTTCATAAACCGCCATCTTAAATCCCTCCTCCTGCCGTCGGCGGCTTGAGACAAGCCTGCCCTGTTCCATGTTCGTAGGCATAGCCCAAGCTTAATATAGCTTCTTCCCGGAAGGCAGGTCCAATAATCTGGAGGCCTACGGGCAGCCCCCGAACTAACCCGCACGGCAGAGAGACTGCCGGCAGCCCCGCCAGGTTAACGGGTACGGTGCACATATCGTTAAGATACATGGTCAGGAGGTCCCGAGTTTTCTCTCCTATTTTAAAGGCCGGGGTGGGAGTGGTGGGAGTAACCAGCAGGTCAAAGCGTTCAAAAGCTTTGGCAAAATCTTCTTTGATCTTTGTCCTCACCTTCAGGGCTTTGAGATAATAAGCATCGTAATAGCCGGAACTTAAAACATAGGTCCCCAGCATTATCCTTCTTTTAACCTCTTGCCCGAATCCCTTTGTCCTGGTGGCGATGATGGTATCCCAAAGGTCTTCGCCGGGGACTCGCAAACCGTACCTTATCCCGTCGTAGCGGGCTAAGTTTGAGGATGCCTCGGCCGGGGCAATGATGTAATAGGCGGGAAGAGCGTATTCACTGTGGGGAAGGGAAGCTTCTTCCACCTCCACCCCCAGTTCCTTTTCCATAAAGGAGAGAGCCGCAGTCACCAATCCCTTGACCTCCGGGTCAATACCCTTTGACATCAATTCCTTGGGAACACCTATTTTCATCCCTTTCACATCCCGCCCCAGGGCGGCTGTGTAGTCTGGGGCTTTGGTCTTAACGGAGGTGGAGTCACGCTTATCGTGGCGGCAGATGCTGTTTAAAATCAGAGCGCAATCCCTGATGTCCTTGGTGATAGGTCCTATCTGGTCCAGGGAAGAAGCAAAGGCCACCAGGCCGTAGCGCGATACTAACCCGTAAGTGGGCTTCATTCCCACCACGCCGCAGTAGGCCGCCGGCTGGCGTATCGAGCCGCCGGTGTCGGAGCCAAGGGCAAAAGCTGCTTCACGGACAGCTACCGCCGCCGCAGACCCTCCGCTGGAGCCTCCGGGCACTCGGTCAAGATCCCAGGGGTTGCGGGTGGTGTGAAAAGCAGAATGTTCTGTGGATGACCCCATAGCGAACTCGTCCATGTTGGTCTTGCCCAACAACACAGCCCCTGCCTCGTCCAAGTCCTCCGCCGCCGCCGCATTGTAAGGAGGGCGGTAATCGGCCAGGATTCTGGAGGCGCAGGTTGTCGGAATGCCACGGGTACAAATATTGTCCTTAAGGGCCATAGGAATGCCGGTTAAAGGGCTGTTCCCGGGGGCTATTCCGGCAGAAACCGGCCCCGTACTGTTGCTTTCTGACGCTACCACCGTCGTGTAGGCCTTAATTTTAGCTTCAACTGCTTCAATCCTATTCAGGTAAGCCGCCAGCAGCTCCGCCGGCTTAAACTCCCTGTTTTTAAGCTTCTTTCCCGCTTCATAAACCGTTAATTCTGTAAGCACTTGTATCCCTCGCTAACTATTATCAATTCCCGGTATTGACGGCACCTTGAAATAATTATCTTTTCTGTCGGGAGCGTTCTCCAGTGCTTCCTTCCAGGTGTCGCTTCTGAGAGCAGTGTCGCTGCGGAACACATTTTTTGTGGTCATCACCTGCGCCGACGGAGCAATCTGGCTGATGTCAAGCTCTTCCAGCTTGTTGACATATTCTATAACAGCTGAGAGTTCCCCGGCAATCGTCTCTTTCTCCTTGTCATTAAAAGACAACAGAGATAACTTGGCTACTTCCTCCACGGTTTTCAAGTTGATTTTCAGCTTACGTCTCCCCCTTCTCCAACCAGTCTAGAAAAATCTTGTTCATTAATTATTTTAATGCCGAAATCTCTGGCTTTGTCTAGCTTGCTGCCGCCTTTTTCTCCCGCCAACAGGTAGTCCGTCCGGCCGCTTACCTGGGCGGAGACACTGCCTCCCAGCTTTTCAATCAAAGCAGAAATTTCCTGGCGGGACCTGGAAAGTGTGCCCGTGATCACGAAAGTCTTGCCTTTAAGAGGTCCTTCGCCGCCGCCGCCGGCGGGGCTTCTTTCCGCCATGTTCAAGCCTGCCCGGGCCAGTTTTGCCAACAGCGCCCTGGTTTCCTCCTGGTTAAAAAAGGTGCTGACGCTTTCGGCGATTTTGGGTCCAATCTCAGGGATGGCGGCAAGTTCGGCCGCCCCGGCAGCAGCAATGCTTTCCATCTCCCGGTAATGAGCCGCCAGGATTGAGGCTGTCTTGCTGCCGACAAAGCGAATGCCCAACCCGTAGAGCAGCCTGCTTAAAGGCCGCTTCTTGCTGCTGTTGATAGCTTCAGCCAGGTTATGGGCGGATTTTTCGCCCTTTCTTTCCAGTTCCTTAAAGTCCGCCGCCTTTAAAAAATACAGGTCGGCCACATCCGTTATTTTCCCGGCAGCCAGCAGCTGCACCGCTGCCGCCGGGCCGAGGCCCTCAATATTCATGGCGCCGCGGGAGGCAAAATGGATAAGCCGCTCCAGGACCTGGGCGGGACAGGCAGGGTTAAGGCATCTGTGAGCCGCTTCGCCGGGCAATTGCCGGACAGGGGCGCCACAGGCAGGGCAGGCAGACGGCATCGAAAAACTTTCTTCCGTCCCCTCCCTCTCTTCTTTCAGCACCCTAACTACCTCGGGAATGACGTCTCCCGCTTTCTGGACCAACACCTTATCGCCTATTTTAATATCCTTGGCGATGATATAATCCGCGTTATGCAGGCTGGCTCTTTTAACGACACTGCCCGCCAGCTGTACCGGTTCCAGGTGGGCTAAAGGGGTTATGGCGCCTGTCCTGCCTACGTTGACAGTGATAGCTACAATCTTGGAAACCTTTTTTTCGGCGGGAAACTTGTAAGCTATAGCCCAGCGGGGGCTCTTTGCCGTTTCTCCCAGCAGATTGTGCAGGGGCAGTTCATTGACTTTAATAACCAGGCCGTCTATGTCGTAAGGCAGGTCCCTGCGCCTCTCCTGCCAGGAGAGACAGTATGCCGTGACTGCCGCTATATCCGAAAAGGCTTCAATCTGAGGGTTCACTTTAAAGCCCAGCTTTTTGAGGTAAGCAAGGAGTTCCAGGTGAGTAGCGATACCCGGAGGCGCTTCCCCCATCCCGTAGACGAAGATATCCAACGGTCTTGATGCGGCCACACCGGAATCAAGCTGACGCAAAGAGCCGGCGGCGGCGTTCCGGGGATTCGCCAGCAAGGGTTCATCTTTTTGTTTCCGGCTTTTATTCAGCTCAATAAAAGCCTGGTGGGGAATATATACTTCCCCCCTTACTTCAATGGTGACTTTTTCTTTTAAAGCGAGGGGGATACTTTTTATGGTTTTCAGGTTGTGGCTGATATCCTCTCCCACCTGGCCGTCGCCCCTCGTCGCCCCGCGGCTAAAGAGGCCGTCCTCGTATTGGAGGGACACCGCCAATCCGTCTATTTTCAGCTCCACCACGTAAGAAAACTCTCTCCCGGCTAAAGTTTTGGCAACGCGCCTGTTGAATTCTTCCAGGCTGCCGGTATCAAAAGCGTTATCGAGGCTTAAAAGGGGAACGGCATGGTTGACGGGGGCAAAGGCCTCCAGTGCCACTCCGCCCACCCTCTGGCTGGGTGAATCAGGGGTCAGCAGCTGTGGGTGTTCCTTTTCCAGGCTGATCAGTTCCTGCATATACAGGTCATATTCTTCATCCGAGATACTGGGATCGTCAAGGACATAATAGCTATAGTTATGCTCTTCAATAATACCCTTTAAAGCTTTTATCCTTTGGTAGGCTTCTTCCGCGTTCATACCGCCACCTCTATTCAAGCAAATTTTATCGGGGCGTACCTGGCCATAATTTTCTTTTCGCCTTCCCGGGGAAAATAAACCGTTAAAACCGTGTCTCCGTCTAGATCCCGGGTGCCTTTGATTAAACCTTCCCCCCAGCGGGCATGAATAATTTTTTGGCCCGGTTGAAAATTCTGCAACCTGGCGGCTCCCGCTTCTGCCGTTTCGGGGAATAAGGTTTTGACTGCCGCCTGGGGACCGTTAAGTTCCAGCAGCAATTCGTCGGGAATTTCCTGGAGGAAGCGGGAAGGCAGGGTGTAGCTTAGCCCGCCGAAAATATTTCTATATTTAGCCCTGGTCAGGTAAAGTTTCTCTTTGGCCCTTGTTATCCCCACATAGCATAGCCGTCTTTCTTCTTCTAAGTTGTCCTCTTCCAAAGAACGGGAATGAGGAAACAGGTTTTCTTCCATGCCGGAGATAAAGACGGCAGGGAACTCAAGCCCCTTGGCGCTGTGGAGCGTCATCAAAACCACAGGCGGGGCGTCATCGGGCAGGCTGTCAATGTCGGAAACCAGGGATACCCTGTCCAGAAAAGCAAACAGCCGCTCCTCCTCTTCCCCGGCGTAGCCGGCATCAAACTCTTCCGCTACCTTGATGTACTCCTGCAGGTTCTCCAGCCTGTCCTGCGCCTCCTCGGTCCCTTCCGCCCGCAAAGAAGCAAAGTAGCCTGTTTGGGTCAGCACTTCTTGGACAAGTTCCTTTACTGTTAAGTATACCCTCTTTTCCCTTAGTTCAACTATGAGGTCGACAAACTCTTTCAGCCGCGCCGCCGCAGCAGGTTTTACCATCGACCAGGACTTTTCCCGCATAAGGGCATCCAGCAACGGCTCGGCGTGTTCGGCCGCCAGAGCAGCTATTACTTCAAAGGTTTTAGCGCCGATCCCACGCCTGGGAACGTTGATAATTCTTCTAAGGCTCAGGTCGTCCCTGGGATTTGCCAAAACTTTCAGGTAAGCGGTGATATCTCTGATTTCCTTCCGGTCATAAAAACGAAGGGAACCAATTAGTGTATAAGGTATCCCTTCCCGCAAAAATATTTCTTCCAATACCCGGGACTGGGAGTTGGTGCGGTAGAGAACGGCGGCTTGCCGGTTGGCGTTTCTGAGGTTTCTTACCTCGGCCGCGATAAACCTGCCTTCGTCCCATTCATTTTCCCCTTCGTAATAAAATACTTTTTCCCCTTTGGGGTTGCCGGTCCACAGAACCTTCTTCTTCCTGGACAGGTTGTGGCTGACGACATGGTTTGCCGCCTCCAGGATATTGCCTGTGGAACGGTAATTTTCCTCCAGCTTGATAACGGCGGCCCGGGGAAAGTCCTTTTCAAACTCGAGGATGTTTCTGACATCGGCGCCCCGGAAGCGGTAGATAGATTGATCGTCATCCCCGACCACGCAAAGGTTTTTCCTTTTGTCCGCCAGCAGTTTAATCATGACATACTGGGCATAATTGGTATCCTGGTACTCATCCACCAGGATATATTTAAACCGTTCCTGGTAGGAGGCCAGGACATCGGGGTTCTGCCTGAAAAGCTTCACAATCAGCAGGATAAGGTCGTCAAAGTCCAGGAGGGAAGCGGCTGTTTTCTTCTTTTCGTAGCCGGCGTAAACCGCGGCGAGCTTTTCTTCGAAATAGGAACCGGCAATAAAGTCCTTTGCCTCTACCAGCTCGTTCTTGGAGGCGCTGATTCCTTTCAAAAGCGCCATGGGATGAAACTTTTTGTTGTCCAGGTTCAGTTCCTTCAGGGCTTCTTTCACTATTTCCAGCTGCTCGCCGGTGTCGATGATACCGAAGCTGTTCTCCAGCCCCAGTTTCCCCGCCTGTCTCCTTAAAATCCTCGCCCCGGCGGAATGAAAAGTGGTTACCCACATTTCCGAACTGAAGGGAATAAGCCCCCTCACCCTTTCCTTCATTTCTCCTGCTGCCTTATTTGTAAAAGTAAGGGCCAGGATTTCCCCGGGCCCTGCCTTTCCTTCCTTGATTATATAGGCAATACGGTGAACCAAAACCCTGGTTTTGCCGCTGCCTGCCCCGGCCAGAACCAGTAAGGGTCCTTCGGTGTGCTTAACGGCTTTAACCTGTTCCCCGTTTAAGCCGGCAAATAAATCCGTCAAAATTATTCCTCCTGTTTGTCTGCCATCCGTTCCAGAATAAGGCCGTACCCCCCCGCCCCGTAGTTTAAAAATCTTTTCACCCGGCTGATGGTGGCAGTGCTGGCGCCCGTATCCTTTTCGATGACGCTGTAGGTTTTCCCTTCCTTAAGCAGGCGGGCTACTTCAAGGCGCTGGGCCAGAGAGTTCAATTCATTTACCGTCATGAGGTCTTCAAAGAAAGCGTAGCATTCCTCATTGTTCTCCAGCAAAAGAATAGCCCTGAAAAGAGCATCTATCGCAGGGTTTTGAAATTTCGGCTTTGACATTGCCACCACCTCCTGCTAAATCAGTATTTAATTCGTTATCCTGGGATTATTCCCCTGCCTTTTGTTTAAAAAAACAAAGGAGCCGGCTATGATACCGATAGTATCCTTTTGCCTATTTTACCACAGTTTCACTGTTATAATTAACCGTCTTGACCCTTCTTCTTTTTCGGCTTGAGGGAAAATAGCGTTAAAAATCCTCCTTTAGCGGCTGACGGCGGTTAAAGGAGGGTATAGTTTTATCCTTAGAGCTAAAGGCCTAATAATACCCCCGCCGGTGCAAGCCTTTCCTGCCGATGTCGCTGCGGTAGTGACAGCCGGAAAAGCTGATAGCGTTTATACCTTGATATGCCTTCGCCAGGGCTTCTTTAAGGCTTTTTCCGCGGCCGGTAACTCCCAGCACCCGCCCGCCGGCAGTAACCACCTGTCCTTCTTTTACGGCGGTACCGGCATGGAAGATGGTTACCCCGGGAATTTTCGCTGCTTCCTCCAGGCCCTGGATTGCCAAACCCTTGTCATACGCTCGGGGATAGCCCCCCGAAGCCATAACAACGCAGGCGGAGCTCCCCTCGTGCCATTCGATAAAAGCATCTTCCAGCTTTCCCCGGGCCACTGCCATCAAAACAGGCAGCAAGTCCGACTTAATCAGGGGAATAACCGCCTGGGCTTCCGGGTCGCCGAAGCGAACATTAAATTCCAGCACCTTCGGCCCTGTCGCCGTTATCATCAGGCCGGCATAAAGGATGCCCCTGTACTCAATCCCCCGCTTGGCCAGCCCCGCCACTACGGGGCGTATTATTTCCGCCACAACCTGGCTGATAAGTTCAGGAGTCATTACCGGAGCGGGGGCATAAGCACCCATACCGCCTGTATTAGGCCCTAAGTCGTTATCAAAAACCGCTTTATGGTCCTGGGCCGGCGGCAGGGGGACAACCAGCTTCCCATCGGTAAAGGCCAGCAAGGAAGCTTCCTCCCCCGTTAGAAATTCCTCCACAACCAGCCTGTCTCCCGCGGCGCCAAAGACCTTATCTACCATGATTTCTTGCACGCATTTTTCTGCTTCCGCCTGGTTCTGGACAATAATGACCCCTTTGCCCGCAGCAAGGCCTTCCGCTTTCAGCACCAGGGGATATGACTGCTCCCGTAAATAGGACAGCGCAGCAGCAGGATCTGAAAAAGTCTCGAAAGATGCTGTCGGAATTCCCTCCGCCTCAAGAAGTTCCTTGGCAAACACCTTGCTGCCCTCCAGTTTCGCAGCGGCCTGAGAGGGGCCGAAAACCAGCAGCCCTTCCCGGGAAAATAAATCTGTTATGCCTTCAACCAGAGGTATTTCGGGGCCAACTACCGTCAAATCTATTTTTTCCCGGCATGCAAAGGCTAAAAGTTCTTTTATATCCCCCGCCGCTATAGGCACACACTCGGCCAGGGAAGCTATGCCCGGGTTCCCTGGTGCACAGAAAATCTTACCGCTAAGGGGGCTTTGGCTCAACTTCCAGACAAGGGCATGTTCCCTGCCGCCCCCGCCTACCACTAAAACCCGCAAAACTGCTCCCTCCTTTGTAAGGATTTAAGCGTTTTAATGCTTAAAGTATCTTCTCCCGGTAAATACCATAGCAATACCGTTATTATCCGCCTCAGTAATGGATTCTTTATCCCTAATGGAGCCCCCCGGCTGTATAATGGCTTTAATGCCGGCTTTGGCAGCAATTTCCACAGTATCTTTGAAGGGGAAGTAAGCATCGGATGCCAGAACGCTGTCTTTGACCTTATGTCCTGCCTGTTCAATGGCGATTCGGGCCGCTCCAACCCTGTTCATTTGACCCGCGCCAATACCGACCGTCCTCATCTTCCGGGTCAGGACAATAGCATTGGACTTGACATGCTTGACCACCTTTACGCCAAAGATAAGGTCGTCCATTTCTTCCCGGGTGGGGACCCTCTTGGTGACTACCTTCCAGTTCGAGGGCTCAATTAATTCTTGATCCTTTTCCTGGATTAAAAGGCCTCCCGAGATTTTCTTGTAATCCCACTCAATACCAGGCAAGCGGTGAATGCCGGCTGCTTGCAGGAGGCGTAAATCTTTTTTCTTTTTAAGTATATCCAGGGCTCCCGGCGAAAAGGCGGGAGCGATAATAGCCTCCAAAAAGATGGAAGACATCTCCTGGGCCGTTACCGCATCCACCTCGGTGTTGACGGCGATTATCCCGCCAAAGATGGAAACAGGGTCGGAATCAAAAGCTCTGAGGTAGGCCTGGTAAACCGAATCCGCCGATGCTATACCGCAAGGATTGGTATGTTTGACAGCCACAACAGTAGGCTCCTTGAACTGCAGTGCCATTTCCCAGGCTGCATCCAGGTCGTTGTAGTTATTAAAAGAAAGTTCCTTTCCCTGAAGCTGCCGGGCAGACGTAATGGAAGCAGGATTAGAGATGGCAGTGACCTCTTTATAAAAAGCGGCACCCTGTTGGGGGTTCTCGCCGTAACGCAGATCGGCTACCTTAATAAAGGGGAAGGATATATAAGGCGGAAAATCCGGAACTTCAGGGCAAATATTAGCCAGGTAGCGACTGATAAGGGCGTCATATTCCGCAGTATGGGCAAAGGCCTCCGTTGCCAGCCGGAAGCGGAAATTCTCGTCAAGCTCTCCTTTTTTCAGTTCCGCCAGCACGCTGTCATACCTCGCGGGATTGACTACGACAGCTACGCTTGAGTAATTCTTCGCCGCGGCCCGTACCATGGTCGGGCCGCCGATATCGATGTTTTCCACGGCCTCTGTCAGAGTAACATCTTTCCGGGCAATAGTCTGGGCAAAGGGATAGAGGTTTACCACCACCAGGTCGATAAATTCAATTTCCTGTTCTTTGAGCTGCTGCAAATCGGATGCCATATTACGGCGGGCAAGTATCCCACCCAGGAGAGCAGGATGAAGGGTTTTAATACGGCCGCCCAGAATCTCCGGAAACCCGGTGATTTCAGCCACCTTGGTCACAGGTACTTTTTCTTCCGTTAAATATCTGGCTGTACCGCCCGTCGAGATGATTTGGAATCCCAGTTCCACCAATCCCCGGGCAAAATCTCCCAGCCCCGTTTTGTCGGAAACACTGATTACTGCTCTTTTATTCATTTATGATGCTCCTTCTCCCTTGCAGGGTAATTTTGCCCCGGGCATAAAGCCCAATAGCCCGGGGATAGATTTGATGTTCCAGCTCATGAATCTTATTATGTAATGACAGGGGCGTTTCTGCCGCAGCAACGGCCACGGCTGCCTGAAGGATAATGGGCCCCGTATCCAGTCCCTCGTCCACAAAATGAACGGTGCAGCCTGTCACTTTCACACCGTACGCCAGGGCGTCTTCCACACTGCTGGTACCAGGAAAAGCGGGCAGCAGGGAAGGATGAATGTTTAAAATCCTGTTCCGGTAGCGCCTTACCAGATATGGGCTTAACAGGCGCATATAGCCCGCAAGGGCTACCAATTCCACCCCGTACTTGATTAAGTATTTCTCTACCTCACGGTCGTATTCCTCCCGGGCAAAGAAACTGCGCGGGTTAAGGAAATAACCGTCAACACCGAAATTAGCCGCTCTTTCCAGGGCAAAAGCATCCTTCCTGTCGCTGATGACTACTACTACTTCAGCCGGAATTTCGCCTTCGCGGCAGGCTTCCAAAATGGCCTGGAGGTTGCTGCCGTTCCCCGAGGCCAGGACAGCAATACGCATCCGGATTCCTCCTTTAATTCAATTCCTTATTATTTGAAGCGAACCCTCCCCTCGCCGGGGACAACCTCCCCAAGCAGACAGTATCTTTCTCCCTGTTTATCCATTTCTCTCTTAAAGGAAGCGAAATCCCCGGGGGAAATAACGAGGACGAAGCCTAGCCCCATGTTGAAAGTACGGTACATATCTGTTTCCGGGACATTTCCGGCTGCCTTAAGCAGGGAAAAAACAGGCATTACGGGGATCTTCTGCTTATCAAGGACAAAATCCAGGCCGGGTGGCAAAATCCGGGCGAGGTTTTCCGGCAGGCCTCCCCCCGTTATGTGGGCCATGCCCCGGATTTCGGTTTTCGCCAGTAATGAATGAATCAGCTTAACATAAATACGGGTCGGTTCCAGGAGTTCCTCTCCCAGGGTTCGTTCGAATTCAGGCACATATCTGTCGGAATCCCAACCCAGCACCTGGAAAAATACTTTTCGCGCCAGGGAATAGCCGTTGCTGTGCAAGCCCCGGGAAGGCAAGCCGATTACAAGGTTTCCCGCCTCAATGCGGGAACCGTCAATTATCCGGCTTCTTTCCACCACCCCGACAGTAAAGCCGGCTACATCGAATTCCCCTTCGCCGTAGAATCCCGGCATTTCCGCCGTTTCCCCGCCAATAAGGGCGCAACCGGCTTCCAGACAGCCTGCCGCTATTCCCTTGACTATCTCCGCTACCTTCTCGGGTTCTAAACGCCCGACAGCCAGGTAATCAAGAAAAAAAAGAGGCTCCCCGCCCATGACAAGCAGGTCGTTCACACACATGGCCACGGCATCTATGCCAATTGTATCATATTTTTTGACATCAAAGGCAACCTTCAGCTTGGTGCCCACGCCGTCTGTGGCGCCAATTAAAACAGGTTCCCGATATTTTTGGCTATCCAGGGCGAAAAGGCCGCCAAACCCGCCGATATCCTGGAGCACCTCCGGCCCGAAAGTTGCCCGGACGAAAGGTGCCATCAGTTTTACCGCCTTGTTGCCGGCGTCTATGTCTACCCCGGCGCTTTTATAAGTATGTTCTTCCACTAAACTTCCACCTCCGGTTGAACAGGATAACAGCTGTTAAAACAGGAAAGGCAGCACG
>CAZYHL010000028.1:0-13037 GCA_964646795.1 uncultured Syntrophomonadaceae bacterium | reverse complement strand
TAAGTTCCCTGTAGAAAGTATCCGCGTGCTGTTTAGCCCTTGTAACGACGAAAAGCGCTTCTTCCCGTGCTTTTTGCAGTATTTCTTTTTTTCGTTTTTCCGCGTCTGCCTGAGAACTCTTGGCCCTGGCCAGGTAATTCTCCGTGTCAGCCTTCATTATCCGGACGCTTTCATGGTACTCCGCCGCTTCCTTTTGTTTTTTAACCAGGTCTTCCACCAGGTCATCAATATTGCCGTCGCTCTTGCTCTGCAATTCTCTTGCTTTCACTATTATTTCATCGGGCATTCCTAACCTTTCAGCGATGGCCAGCGCGTTACTTTTCCCGGGTATCCCCATGAGCAGCTTATAAGTAGGGCTTAATGTCCGGACATCAAACTCGACGGAAGCGTTTTCCATGCCTTCGTGGTTGTTAGCAAATAATTTCAATTCGCTGTAATGCGTGGTGGCAATAGCAGTGGCGCCAAGATCAAAGAAATAGAGCAGTATCCCTTTAGCTAGAGCCACTCCCTCGGCAGGATCGGTTCCGGCTCCCAGTTCATCCAGAAGAATAAGAGACCTGCCTGTGACACATTCCAATATATTGATTATGTTTTCAATATGACTGGAAAATGTCGATAATGATTGTTCGATGCTTTGTTCATCACCAATATCAGCGAATATTTGATCATATACAGCCAGTTTTGTTCCATGTTCTGCCGGAACATGAAGCCCCGACTGCGCCATTAAGGCAAAGAGGCCAACAGTTTTGAGAATAACGGTTTTACCGCCCGTGTTCGGACCTGTTATCAACAAGGTTTTAAAACCTTCGCCGATACTGATATCGACGGGAACCACCGCCTCTTTGGCTATCAGAGGATGGCGTCCCTTTAAAATCAAGGTTTTACCGTCATGAGAAATGTGCGGCTCAATCCCTTCCATATCCGCGCTGAGCTTCGCCCTGGAAAAAACCGCATCAATGTAACAATAATTTGCATAATTCTCTCTCATAGCAGGCGCCGCCTTTCCGACTCTTGCGGACAAATCGGCCAAAACCCGTTCAATCTCAATTTCTTCCTCTTTCTTTAAGCCGTTAAGTTCGTTATTTAATTCCACAACCTTTAACGGTTCAATAAATAACGTGGCGCCGCTGGCAGATCGGTCATGCACTATCCCTTTCAGGAAGCTTTTATATTCGGACTTCACAGGAACAACATACCTGTCGCTCCTGGTGGTTATAATCGGATCCTGCAAGTATTTTCTTGTTTGGGGACTGTGGATGATTGTCTCGAGTGCGTCCTGGATTTTTAACTGCAATTGCAGTATTTTCTTTCTTAACGAGGCCAGCTTACCAGAGGCGGTATTAAGCACCTCCCCGTTTTCATCAATGCACCTTGTAAGCACAAGGTAAAAAGGCTGAAAGGAATGAAGGTTTTCGCCTTTCTGCCGAAGCACAAGGGATTGTGCTTCGGATTTCTGGAAAAATAATATCAGTTCTTCCACACCATTAATAAAATAAGCAACGGATGCCAACTGAAGGGGACTCAAGCTTCCCCCTTTTTCCGCATAAACTATGGTATCCGCCACATCGTCGATGGGGAAAATAGGCGGGTTTTCTTTAAGAAAGTTTTTCCCCTCCGTCGTTTCTTGCTGGAGTGCAAGTATTTCTTCCCGGATATCATGCACGGTTAAGTTTTCTGCTATCTTCTTCCCAAGAGGTGTAAGGCTTTTAGAAGCTAGTTTTTCTTTTACCTTGTCAAATTCCAGGGTTCTAAAAACTTCTATCTTTATTCCCTCCCGCATGGATTATAACTTTGAAACAAAAGGGCAATCGGCAAAATAAAACCTGAGAAGTTTATCCTTCCCTCTTGCAAGTCCTACCCTTGAAGCCGCCTTGATTCTCCCGGCCTTTTTACCCTCCATGATGCCCAGGTGCGGGCCATTAAGCGGTTTGCCGTTATGCCTTGCATCAATGGCAAAGGCCTGGCACAATTTTCCCGGCCCGCTGCATAACGCATATGGCTCCTTCCCTCCTCTAGACCTCGCCATTATCTCCAGACCTTCCAATGGCTCCACCGCCCTAATCAGCACCGCCTCGCCGTCTCCTTCTTTGCCCGTCACCACGTTAAAACAATAATACATACCGTATATAAGATATACATAGGCTATGCCGCCTTCTTCAAACATAGCCTCATTTCGTTTTGTCCTGCCGGAGGCCGCATGGCAGCCCGGATCATTTTCCCGTAAATAAGCTTCGGTTTCCACTATGATACCGGATACAAGGCCCTCTCCGGTATTATGCACTAATATTTGCCCTAATAATTGTTTGGCAACCTCGGCTGTCTCATTTAAGTAAAAATCCTTTTTCAAGAAACCCACGACTTCTTCTCCTTTTGCTTTGCTTGCTCAATAAAAGAAAAACCGTGTTTTACACGGTTAAGGGAATATTCACAAGCTCTTTAAAACAACTTATCAGGTAGGGAAAGTACATAAAGACAACGGAACTCAGAAGGGATTTCTCAAGCAGCTGTTCCAGGGCAAGCACGGGAATCAGGGAAAGGATGCCCACTACGGCAATAACGCTTATAAGTCCTTTAATTGAGCCCATAAGAGCTCCTCCCGTGGCATTTATAAAGCCGATAATCGGTAATTCGGCGATAGAGTTGACCGTTTTACCTAAAAGACTGATGAGGAGCCTAGCAGTAAAATAAATCAGCACAAAGCCGATAATATTAAAAATGTAAGGGTAAAAAATACCTTCCGGCCCGCCCAGTATAGGGTATTTCTTGATAAATTCCAAAGGCCCGCTTAAGTAGAACCCTGCAAGGGAACAATATTTTGCTGCAAGAAAAAGGGCAATAATAAATCCACCCAGGTCAAAGACCTGACGCACCAGGCCGCGGTTATACCCGCTGACAATAAAGAAAGAAAGAACAAGGAGAAGGGAAATATCAATTATGTTCATCTTTACTCCTCCGTTTTTCTGTTCCCTTTAATATAGTTCCCTTTTCCTTTGGACTCTTCCCGTGTCCTGACCAATTCGTCCGCCAGGTTAAGGCATGCCAGTACGGCAACTTTTTGTCGGCCTAATTTAGGGTTGGCCTCAGCAATATTACGCATCCTGGTATCTACTATTTCGGCAATTCTAGCCAAATAAGACGATGATACGGCGCCTTTTATGATGAACTCTTCTCCTAAAATATTTACCTTTGCTTTATTTGGATTCAAGGCAAAGCCTCCCGCAAAGTTAATTACTTCTGCATGTAAAATTCGGCAAAAAATATCTTTTTCCTGCCTGAAACTGCATGTTATGAACGTAAAGAGGCTTTTAATTCCCTTCCAAGAGAATCAATAATCTTAAGCATGACCCTGTTGACTTCCTCATCTTTGAGGGTACTAGCGGCATCTCTGAAGACCAGTTTATAGGCAAGGCTTTTCTGCCCAGCAGCCACCTGGTCCCCCTTGTAAACATCAAAAAGCCGAATCTCTTCCAAAATACTACCGCCGGCGGTTTTAATTACTTCTTCGACCCTAGCCGCGGGCGCATCGTCACCGACGATTACGGCCAAGTCCCTTAATACGGCGGGGAACCGGGGCAGGGGCTTAAACTCATATTTTCTGTTTGTTTCAATCAACAACGGCAGTTCTATTTCGGCAAAATAGACTTTGGCCTCAATAGCGTTTCTTTCCAAAAGCTCGGGATGCAAGGCACCGATTACACCTAGGTGCTCATTATTCAGCCGGATTTCACTTCCTTCATAGGGGTGAATATACGGTCTTGTGCAGGGTTTAAAGGAAACATCCTTCCTTCCCGATACCGCAAGGACTCCCTCAATAAGACCTTTCAGCCAGTAAAAATCGAGCTTATTATTCTCTTGCCGCCAGTGCTCTTTTCCCCTCCCATCCATGGCAATCAGGGATATAACCGGTATTTCTTCAGGCTGCTTTTGGAGAGGCAAAAAGCCGGTGCGAAAGACATTGCCGATTTCAAAGAGAAACTGTGCCGCCTGGCCCCTGTTTAAATTGTATTTAACCGTATCCAGCATATTAGGTAAAATGGTTGTCCTTAATACCCCTTGCTCTTCAGATAATGGATTTTCCAAGGGTATAGCTTTTAATAACGGGTCTTCCTCCTGAAGCATTAAGTCCAGCAGCGCCTTTTTCCTCAAGAAAGAAAAAGTGATTATTTCAAAAAAACCCTGGGCTGTTAAAAACCTTTGGATTGTATTTATGTTCTTCTGGGCCAGCGACTTCTGCCCTTGGGTCATAATACCCCAGGGAAGGGTTGCCTCGAGGAAATCATAGCCGTAAACCCTGCCCACTTCTTCAATTAAGTCTATTTCTCCATCAATGTCTCTTCTCCGGGAGGGTACATCCACATATAAGCTGCCGGCTTCTTCCCGGATGTCCAATCCGAGCTGAGACAATATCTCTTTCATTTTGGCAGCAGGCAAATCCAGGCCTAGAACATCTCTTGCTCTCTCAGGGCGCAGCGAAATAATTTTCTTCTTGTAGGGTACAGGATAATTATCCGCCGCTCCCGGTAACACATTACAGCCGCATAGCTGCTTCATCAGCAAGGCAGCCCTGTCGGCCGCAAAAAGAGTGCCGCCTATGTCCGTGCCTTTCTCAAACCTCTGAGAGGCCTCCGATACCAATCCAAGAGTCCGGGAGGTTCTCCTGATGCTTACAGGATTAAAATGTGCTGATTCAATTAACACGGCCTCCGTAACAGCGGTAATTTCCGAATTTAATCCACCCATCACTCCGGCAATGCCCACCGGCTTGTGGCAATCAGCGATAACCAGAATATCCTCGTGAAGTTCTCTTATTTGGTTATCCAGGGTTACGATGCCCTCCCCACGGGCAGCCCGCCGTACGATAATTTCACCCCCGGTTATTCCTGAAAAATCAAAAGTATGGAGGGGTTGTCCCGTCTCCCACATGACGTAATTCGAAATGTCAACCACATTATTAATCGGTCTGATGCCCGCCTTCAAAAGCCGGAGCTGAAATGCAAGGGGCGAAGGCCCAATCACTACCTTTTCCGCTATCCTGGCCGTGTAACGCGGGCATAGGTTGCTGTCTTCAATGGTGATTTTCACTCTTTCTTCGGACAGAGGTTCTTCACCGGCAGACAGCACTTCGGGCAGTTTTATTTTTCCGCCTGTCAGCGCGCTTACCTCGCGGGCTACACCTAGAAGCCCCAGACAATCCGCCCTGTTGGGGGTCAATTCCAGCTCTAAAATATCCTCGTCCAGGTTAAAAGCAGTAACAATGCTTGTCCCCACGGGAGTATCTTTATCCAGAATCAGAATACCGTACTCAACCTGCAAATCCAAACCCAGCTCAACGGCGGCACAAAGCATGCCTTGAGAGGCAATCCCTCTGACCGGCTTGCTTGCTATCTCTCCTCCTACCAATTTTGCTCCCGGCAAAGCAACCGGAACCTTGTCACCGCATTGATAGTTTTTAATACCGGCGACAACCTGTAACCGTTCCTTCCCGATATTAACTTGAACCACCCAGAGTTTTTCGGAATCGGGATGCTTTTCAAAAGCGATGATTTCCCCTACCAGAACACCGTCCAGCCCGGAGACCAGGTGAGAAATCCCCTCAACCTCGACTCCCGCCCGGGTTAGTTTTTCGGCCAATTCTTGGCTTGATATTTCAAGGTCAACATATTCTTTCAACCAATTGATTGGTACACGCATCTTTTTTGCCTCCTTCAATCAACCCGGCTCAGCGGAACTGTTTTAATAATCTTATGTCGTTATTGTAAAAAAGCCGCAGGTCGTCTATACCATATTTAAGCATTGCAATCCTTTCAACTCCCATACCGAACGCGAAACCGGTAACACCGTCGGGATCATAACCCGACAGTTCAAGAACCCTGGGGTGAACCATGCCTGAGCCCAGTATTTCCAGCCAGCCAGTGTTTTTGCATACACGGCACCCTTCGCCGTGACACATTACACAAAAAATATCTACTTCGGCGCTGGGTTCTGTAAAGGGAAAGTAACTTGGCCGCAGGCGGATTTTTTGTTTCGGCCCGAACATCTGACGGGCAAAAGTCAACAATGTCCCCTTCAGGTCACTCAAGGATATTTTTTTATCGACAGCCAGCCCCTCTACCTGGTGGAACATAGGGGAGTGGGTCGCATCATCGTCTCGCCGGTAAACTTTTCCCGGGGCTATTATGCGCACCGGCAGCTCCGGCGCCATTTTCTCCATTACTCGCGCCTGAACAGGTGAAGTATGTGTCCTGAGCAGCAATTCCTTGGCTAAATAGAAAGAATCCTGCATGTCCCTGGCAGGGTGGTCTTTAGGTAAATTAAGGGCCTCAAAATTATAATAATCCGTTTCCACTTCCGGACCATCGGCGATAGTGAAACCCATGGAAAAAAATATCTCTTTTATTTCTTCCAATACCAATGTGATAGGATGAAGCTGACCCTGTTCAAAGGAAATCCCCGGCAGAGTAATATCGATTTTTTCGGTGTTATATGCTTCTTCCCTCTCTTTTTTCTTTATCGCTTCTTCCTTCTCTTTGAAGAGTTCTTCCAACTCCTGCTTGATCCTGTTAGCCATATTTCCCGCTGCCGGTCGCTCTTCAGGAAGTAGTTTCCCCATCCCTCTGAGTACCTGGGTTATAGCTCCTTTTTTTCCCATATATGTTGTTTTTATTCTGTATACCTCGTCGAGACTGCTGATCTTTTCTAATTCAGCATGGGCTTTGGCCTTTATTTCTTCTAGTTCCTGCCACATACAACCTTCCCCCTTGAAATTTCGTTTAAAAAAATAAGAGATTTCCGTCATGGGACGAAAATCTTCTTTCGCGGTGCCACCCAAATTAGCAATGAGCTCTCTCAAAAGAATAACGGCTTAAAAGCCGGATATGCCTACTTTCCATAGGGTTCAGCATGTCGACTCAGAAGGGAACTTCAGCTTTTTAACTACGTGAGAAAGCTTCCAGTCCATGACTTTCTCTCCCTTGTTTTCATCAAAAACCTACTTTTCTTCTTCACAGTCTTTCATATATAAAAACTCACTGAATAATAAGCTTTTTATAAAGTAAGTATGCTGTGATTGACCCCGTTGCTTCAAACATCCTCCAAAAGAAATCGGCGGTCATCATTAAGACCACATCCCTTCCTATCATTATGGGGAACATCTAAATTATAGCATAGTCACTTTTAAAAGACAACCTCATTGTGTCTCCCTTAAAACCTTCTGCCTTAAAGCTTCATACATGACGATTCCTCCCGCTACCCCGGCATTAAGGGATTCAATGGGGCCTATGAGGGGTATGCTAATCTCTTCACCCTGGCAGGCCTTTAGCGCGGGAGAAATGCCGCTGTTTTCATTTCCAACAACAATACCGTAAGCGTCAGGATAAACAACATCAAAATATACTTTTGGCGTACCGGGAATCAAAAAGTAGAGGGGAAGGCTGCCCCTTTGAAGCAATGGCAGCAGTGCTTCGGGTACAACATCCGCGGCCACCGGCAATTTAAAAGCCGCACCCATCGTTGCCCTGACCACCTTAGGATTCCAGGGATCCACCGTTCCCTTCATACAGATAACTCCCGTCATCCCTCCTGCAAGCGCCGTCCTGAACAAAGTGCCTAAATTACCGGGGTCTTGCACTTGATCCAGGATTAATAACCTGGCTCCCGCCCGAACAATATCCCCGACATTAAAGGACGGCATTCTGGCGGCGCAAAAAATACCCGGTGGTGTATTAACCAGGGAGAGGCCTTTCAACACTGAACTATCCGCTGTAAAAACAGGTATATTTTTCTTCTTAAGGATTGATATTAATTCGCTGCCCTTCTCTGAGGGCACGAAATCATTGCCGGCCAGCGCCCAAACAATAGCGGCTCCCCCCTCTAGGGCATCCTTAATCAGTACAGGCCCCTCAAGAGGGACTAAGGCTAAGCTTTTACGATATTTTCTTTTCTGAAGCATTTTATACAATTTGATTTTTTTATTCCAGCTGCTGGTAATATTCATAGTTCAGATCGAGAGACCATATTTTTAAGAATTTTTTTTCTGCCTGCCAACATAAGACCACCTTCATTAAGCCATCTTTCAGACCTTGATAATTTTTTCCTTCCCAGTTGTAGATCTCATTTGAAAAAAAAGACCTATGCGAGATAGGCCTTTTCCAAGCTAGTTCATATTCTCTTTCGCCACATCAACCAAGCGGCTGAAAGCCTTAGTATCATTAACAGCCAGATCCGCCAACATTTTGCGGTTCACTTCCACACCGCCTTTTTTGAGCCCATTTATCAGCCTGCTGTAAGACAAACCGTTCATCCTGGCAGCAGCATTAATCCTGGTAATCCAAAGTTTCCTGAAGTCTCTTTTTTTATTTCTGCGGTCTCTATAAGCATAAGCCAAAGATTTCATGACCTGCTGGTTGGCTACTTTAAAAAGCTTACTCTTTGCTCCATAATATCCTTTAGCAAGCTTTAATATCTTTTTATGCCTTTTTTTAGCAATAGTACCTCGTTTAACCCGAGACATAATAAATTACCTCCTGTTTTCCATTAATATGGGAGCAGTTTTTCTACTCTTTTCATATCTGCTTTATCAATTAAGGTTGCCTGCCGTAATCTGCGTTTTCTTTTAGGAGACTTTTTCTCTAAAATATGGCTGGCAAAAGCTCTTTTTCTTTTTATTTTTCCTGTTTTAGTCTTTTTAAATCTCTTAGCTGCACCCCTGTGGGTTTTCATCTTGGGCATTTAATGTACCTCCTTAAGATTGGGGATCAAAATCATTGTCATATTTTTACCTTCTATTTTAGCTGTGTTCTCTACCTGTGCAATATCAGCCAATGCTTCCGCCAGTTTATCGCATAATTTTCTGCCTAATTCCGGGTGTGTTATTTCACGGCCGCGAAACATTATTGTCACTTTTACTTTATCGCCGTTAGCAAGAAATTTTCTGGCATTTTTTGCTTTTACGGAAAAATCATGCACTTCAATATTAGGCCTGAGTTTTACTTCTTTAATAGTAATTACTTTCTGATTTTTGCGGGCTTCTTTATCCCGTTTGCTCTGTTCATACTTATATTTTCCGTAATCCATGATTTTGCATACCGGCGGAGTGGCGGTAGGAGCCACATTAACCAAGTCCAGGTTATGGCTTTGGGCAGCCTTTACAGCATCATTCAGCGACATAATGCCCAACTGCTCCCCATCAGGAGATATTACTCTCACTTCCCTGGCCCTGATTTTTTCATTAACATTAAGATCTTTACTGATATTTATCACCTCCGATTAAATAAAAAAACAGGTGTCGCCACCTGTCTGAAACCTATCCCCATTGAACCCTGTGAACAGTGTTTACACGTTTCAAGGTGAGAAGCGGTGGCTTCTTCTTGTTTGGGACTATAAGTACATGAAAACTATACCATAAAATAACCGCCGGGTCAAACTAATTTTCTCTGTTTTTCTCCTTGATTTCCCGAAGGAACTTGCCTGTTGCCTCCGCGAAAGTAAAACTACCCAGGTCGCCTTCCTTTCTATTTCTTAAGGAAACTAACTCTTTTTCGATTTCTTTATCACCAACTACAGCAACATAAGGAACCTTGTTCACCTGGGCCTCCCTGATTTTAAACCCGAGTTTTTCGTTGCGTCTGTCTGTTTCCACACGGATATTTTTCTCTCTAAATATTTCTTCCACCTTTAAGGCATACTCATGGTGCTTGTCCGTCACAGGTAAAACTAAAACCTGAAGCGGTGACAGCCATAACGGAAAAGCGCCGCCGTAATGTTCAATAAGAAGGGCGAAGAAACGTTCCATGGCCCCGTAGATTACCCTGTGCACCATGGCAGGCCGGTGTTTGTTGCCGTCTTCACCGATATAGGTCAGATCAAATTTTTCAGGCATCTGGAAATCCAGCTGCACGGTGCCGCATTGCCAGGTTCTGCCCAGGGAATCCTCCAGATGAAAGTCAATCTTAGGCCCGTAAAAAGCTCCGTCACCTTCGTTTATAGCATAATCGGTGTTACGTTTACGCAACACGTTTTCAAGAGTGCTTATTGCTTCGTCCCACATTTCCTGGCTACCCATGGCCTTCTCCGGCTTTGTGCTTAACTCAACATGGTAATTGAAACCAAATATCTGGTAAAAGTTATGAATCATGTCCATAACCCCGCCTATTTCTTGCTCAACTTGCGAAGGCAGCATGAAAATATGGGCATCATCCTGGGTAAAATTCCTCACTCGCATTAAACCGTGGAGGGTTCCCGATAATTCGTGCCTGTGAACCAACCCCATTTCCGCTATTCTCAGAGGCAGATCGCGATAGCTTTTCATAGTAGAACGATATACAAGCATCGCACCGGGGCAATTCATGGGTTTAACAGCGTAGTCGGTTTCGTCGATTTCCGTAAAATACATATTTTCCTTGAAATGATCCCAGTGGCCTGACTGCTCCCACAGCTTCCTGCTTAGTATTAAGGGTGTTCTAATCTCTTTGTACCTGGCTTTCCTATGTTCCTCCCGCCAAAAGCTCTCAAGTTCGTTAAAAACAATCATTCCATTAGGATGCAGGAAGGGAAAGCCGGGGCCTTCTTCATGCAAGGAAAACAAATCCAGTTGCTGGCCCAGCTTCCTGTGGTCCCTTTTCTTTGCTTCTTCTAGTTTTACCAGGTAATCCTTCAGCATTTCTTGGGACGGAAAAGACGTCCCATAAATCCTTTGCAGCATAGGATTTTTTTCGCTTCCGCGCCAATATGCTCCGGCCAAATTAAGCAGTTTAATACTTTTTACTCTGCCTGTGGATGAAAGATGGGGGCCGGCGCAAAGGTCAATGAATTCTCCTTGTTTATAACAACTGATCTTAGCCTCTGCAGGCAGGCCATCGATCAACTCCACCTTATAATTTTCACCTGCAGCGTTAAAAAGAGTTAAAGCTTCCTTCCTGGATATTTCAACTCTTTCAATTTTTAAATTTTCCTTTATTATTTGCTTCATTTCTTTTTCAATCTTTTCCAGGTCTTCCGGGCTAAAGTTTAGCTTGGGATCAAAATCATAATAAAACCCGTCTTTTATCGCCGGGCCTATCCCCAGCTTGGTATCCGGGAAAAGCCTTTTAACGGCCTGGGCTAATATATGGCTGGATGTATGACGGTAAACTGTTGCTCCCAGGGGAGTATCAAAGGTTATAAATTCTAATTCAGCATCCTCTATTAAAGAAGCTGACAAGTCTGCAGCGACGCCATTAATTTTGACAGCTACGACCTCTTTGAAAAGGTTTTTATCGTTTTCTCTGATAAATTCGGCTACAGTCGTACCTTCGTTTACACTATAAGTATTTCCTCCGGCTACCTTGATTTCAATAGACAAAAGATCGCCTCCTCGTTCTTCCCGTAATACCTTAATTTATCATAAGCATTTAAATAATTATTGTCAAGACAAGAACCCCGGATACCGAAAAACACGGACTTGAGGCTTGTCCTAAACAATTCCTTTAAAAATTAAGAAACTACAAGCTGTTAATTAATGTTAATTGTATTGGTCTTTGGCTTTCTGGCAGTAATGACAGTTTGTGCAAGCTGTAATGCGATGGTCAAAGATTTTCTTCAAGGTAACAATAATTCCCGGGAAGCGGGTGTTTATGGGACTGTGGACAGTAATTTTCCCTGGAGCCATTGAAACAAGGGCACTTACGAGTAAATCCTCACCATCTGCTTTTTCCTTATGGGATGATATGCTAATATCCTCTAAATTATTGTGTTTGACTATATTGAAACCTTCGTCACAGATCTGGATATTCCCGTCCTTGTCCAGCATGACATGTGCTTCATAAATCTTTGGTTCCTGCAGCTCCACGAAATATTTTAATAATTTGATAAATTCCTGGTATTCTTTTTCCATCAAGAAAGCGTCTACGGCGTTTTCTACATTTTTTTTGACATCTATAAGATAATATTTCAGCCTAAAAAAAACGAACCCCTGTAAATTCAAATAATTGCTGTTCTTTAAATAATCGGTAAGATCAGCCAGCACTTGCTTTCTTAGTACCGTCGCGGAGTCTTCCCTCTGCTTGTAATAGTAGTAGACCTTATCCTTCTCTCCCCGGGTAAAATAAAAATAGTTCTTTTTTATGACGTCCTGAACATATTTTTCCCGTAATTCTTTAAAAAGTAAACCTGTCAGAACTTCCGCCAGAGCAGCACGAAAAATACTTTCGTCAATAGTTTTCTCGTCATAATCCAGGGAAAAAACATATAAAATCCATTCACCCGCAGGAGAATAGTTTATCCTAAACCTGCCCGATAAAGCAGTATGAATAAGCTTTTCCTTTATTTCTGATAAGAAAATATCCAGGTGGGTTTTAAATAAAACAACAAAAAAACAGCCCACTTATCTCAACCCCCTTTCCTAGTAGTATATGTGGGAGCCAAGATTTGTATACTGGGCAAAACAAAAAACACCCCTTCAGGTGTTTATTATTATGGTGGGTCGTACAGGATTTGAACCTGTGGCCCCCTCCGCGTCAAGGAGGTGCTCTCCCCCTGAGCTAACGACCCATAAACGTACCGGAGACCGAAACCGTCTAGTTTGCTTTTACGTAGCCCTATTTCTTCATGAAAGTAAAGCAACGCGTTTGTATTATACTATATCAACAAAAAAGTGTCAATTTGTTTGCTCGTTAAGAGTCGGAAATAATTTGTAGGATTACAATACGGATAGGTCTTCGCAAATAAATACTCCCTTCATCTGAAGAGAGTATTTCCAAACGGTTTTAACATTAGGATTTTAAATTATCATCTAATATAATTAAATCCTATGTTCTAAAAACCCCTAAAAATCATCTGGTGCCGGAGACCGGAATTGAACCGGTACGGGAGAAAATTCCCGAGGGATTTTAAGTCCCTTGCGTCTGCCTATTCCGCCACCCCGGCATATTATAATAATTACATGGAGGCGGCACCCGGATTTGAACCGGGGATAAAGGATTTGCAGTCCTCTGCCTTCCCGCTTGGCTATGCCGCCTAAAACAAAATGGAGCGGAAGACGGGATTTGAACCCGCGACCCTCG
>CAZYHL010000027.1:9583-13328 GCA_964646795.1 uncultured Syntrophomonadaceae bacterium | reverse complement strand
CAAAGGGAACTTTTAACGGCTGAAAGTCATCTAAAAAAGCAAGGGGAGGTGTGCCTTAATGAATTGTCAAAATAGTATAGAGCTCCTTGCTTTATATGCCGATAATTCCCTTGAAGGGCAGGACAAGGCCGATGTTGAAAAACATCTGGCTGCTTGCCCCGTTTGTACCGCCGAATTAGCCGGTCTTAAGAAAAGTCTTGAACTATTGCGGGCGCTGCCGGAGCCGCTGCCCCCTGAAAACCTTCACCGGCATATTATGAAGGGTATCGACGGCGTGAGAAAAAGGAATAAAGGCTATGCTCAAGAATTAAAAGGTGTACTCTTTAAAATTAAATACCTTGCCGCCGCCGTATTTTTACTTTTTTTCATCAGCGGCAACGCCCTTATTATAGCCAGGGGCAACTTGCTGCCGCAAGCAGGTTCCTTCATAGCAATGGAGATGGACAGCAGCACCTTAGAAGAGAGCACAAACGATGATGGGGCTGCCCCTGCCCCTGTCGTTGATAATGGCCAGGTAAAAAGGAATAAGGCCAATGATTCAGGGGAGGCAGATCCTGCCGATGTTGATTTGGGGGAGGCAGATCCTGCCGCTGCCGGCAGCCGCAGCTTCTTTAAAGCCCACAACCTGCTTATATTTAATCTGACGCTGGTATCTTTTAGTGTTTTACTATATTTAATCTACCGTAAATATTTTCCGGGGAAAATTAGGGATTGACACTATGAAGCTGAATTCCGGGTGATTAATGATGGAAGAAAAAAAATTGATTTTAATTGACGGTAACAGCCTGGTATACAGGGCTTTTTATGCCCTTCCGCTGCTGCAGAACAGCCGGGGGCGCTATACCAATGCAATTTACGGTTTTTTAAGCATGCTGTTCCGCCTGCTGGAGGAAGAAAAACCGGCATACCTGGCGGCTGCCTTTGATTTGGCAGCCCCTACTTTTAGGCACAAAATATACGCCGCTTATAAAGCAACCAGGAGTAAAACTCCTGATGAATTGGGTGAACAGATTCCTGTTGTTAAAGAAATATTGCAGCTCATGGGCATTAAGGTTTTGGAAGCGGAGGGTTATGAAGCTGATGATATTATTGGGACTCTCAGCCAAAACGCTTCCGAAGCCGGCCTCAAGGTGCTGATTGTAACAGGCGATGCCGACGCCTTGCAGCTTGTCAACGGCAGGGTGGAGGTGGCTCTTACAAAAAAAGGCATCTCGAACTTGGATATCTATAATCTGGCTAATTTTAAAGACAAGCTGGGACTAACGCCCGAGCAAGTGACCGACTATAAAGCACTGAAAGGGGATCCCTCGGACAATATCCCGGGCGTCCCCGGCATTGGTGAAAAAACGGCTGTCAAGCTGCTGAAAGAGTACGACAGCCTGGAAAGCGTTCTGAAACACGTGGCGGCTATCCCCGGCCAAAAATTAAAAGAAAGCCTAAGCGTGAACCGGCAGCAGGCCTTACTCAGTAAAGACCTTGCTACCATCTGCCGGAATGTGCCTTTTAATTTTTCTTTAGAGCAATTAAGCAAAAAAGAAGAAAACAGCGAGAAAATATATGAGCTTTTTTCCGAGCTGGAATTCAAGCGTTTTTTAGCTAAAGTTGGGAAAACTTCTGCCAAGTTAGAAGAAAACGGCGGAGCTGACCGCTACCAACCGGAGAGCAGCCTACTTCAAGAAGACGATTATCCGTTGTTAGCAGCGGAAACAGCAAAAACCGGACAGTTGTACTTTGCTGTAGGCTCTGTTGATTGTATAACCCCCGGGAACCTGGCTGTCAGCGCCGGAACAGCCAACTACTTAATCCCAACAGCCGCTGCCGAGAAATTTATAACTGCTTTTGCCGCTATCTTTTCCAACCCGGATATTGTCAAGATATCCGCTCAGGGGAAATCCCTCTATAAGCTGTTGGCCGCCCGGGGAATCCCCTTAAAAGGGTTAGGGTTTGAAACGAGCATTGCCGCGTATTTATTTGATCCCATCCGAAAGGATTATTCTCTGCCGGTTTTAGCGAAGGATTATTTATCCCTGGAAACTACCGCGGAACCCTTAAATCCGGCAAGAGATCTGGGCATCCTCAAAAAACTCTTCCCCGTGTTCAAAAAAGAAATAGAAAAATTGCATATGGAAGTGCTATTTTACGGATTGGAACTGCCCTTGGTATCGGTGTTAGCCAAAATGGAGACGAGAGGGATAGCGGTTGAGGCGGCAATTCTTTCGGAGCTGGCTGCGGACCTTATGATAAAAGAGGAAATGCTCAAGAATGAGATTTTTGCCCTGGCGGGGGAGGAGTTCAATATCAACTCTCCTAAACAGTTGAGAGTAATCCTTTTTGAAAAGTTGAACCTGCCTGTTTTGAAAAGGACAAAAACAGGCCCTTCAACAGATGCTTCCGTTTTAGAAGAGCTGGCGAACCGGCATGAGATTGTGGCTAAAATTTTGCAGCACAGATATTACTTTAAACTGAGAACCACCTACCTTGAAGGGCTGCTTAAGCTAAGGAATCCCGAGACAGGCAGGATATACACAACCTACAACCAGACCATCACCGCTACGGGCAGGCTAAGCAGCACGGAACCAAACCTGCAAAACATTCCTGTCAGACAGGGAGAGGGCAGCTTAATCCGCAAGGCTTTCATTCCCGGTATTGAGGATGCAGTGCTTTTAGCAGCCGATTACTCCCAAATCGAGCTCAGGCTGCTGGCTCACCTTTCCGGTGACGAAAGCCTTTGCCGTGCTTTTTGGGAAGGCCAGGACATTCATAAAAGAACCGCTGCCGAGGTTTGCCGGATACCGATTGAAGCAGTAAATGATCAGCTCAGGAGCAAGGCAAAGGCGATTAATTTCGGTATAGTCTACGGTATGAGCGATTACGGTTTATCCCAAAGCCTGAACATATCCCGCCAGGAAGCGGCCGAGTTTATTGAAGGGTATTTTGCCCGGTATCCCGGAGTTAAAGCTTATATTCACAACACGATAAATGAAAGCAGAAAGCGGGGTTACGTAACCACCTTATTTAACAGGCGGCGTTATCTGCCCGATATCAACCATAAAAATTATAACCTGAGGAGCTTTGCGGAGAGAACGGCTATGAACACACCGATACAGGGGACAGCGGCGGATATAATCAAAAAAGCTATGGTTGACATAGATGAAGAATTAAAGAAAGGCGGTTATGCCGCCGGGATGCTGCTGCAGGTCCATGATGAGCTGGTATTTGAAGTGCCTCTGGCGGAGCTTGAGGTTACTGCCGCTATGGTAAAAAGAAAGATGGAGAACGTAGTTTCTTTGTGCGTTCCTTTAACCGTTGATTTGAAATTTGGATTCAACTGGCTGGATATGACTGCCCTTGATGTTGAAGCTTAAGGAGATGCATATGTGCCTGAATTGCCGGAAGTCGAAACAATAAAAAGAGATTTGGAAAGGGTAATTGTTGATAAAGAAATCCAAAGTTTTAAAAGTAGTTTATATAAAGGATTTATTAAGTATCCCGAACCGGAGGCCTTTGCCGGGTTAATGAAAGGGGAAAGAATAGCCGGGATAACGAGAAGGGGCAAATATTTAATTATGCATTTTTATTCCGGTTTAAGACTGGTCATTCATTTGAGAATGACAGGAAGGCTTATATATTATCCCTTAGCGGCCGGTGCCGGTAAGCATACCCACGGCGTGTTTAAGTTTAAAGACTCGAGCGAGCTGCATTTTCACGATGTGAGGAAATTTGGTACCATGTGGCTGGTAACAAG
>CAZYHL010000027.1:0-9483 GCA_964646795.1 uncultured Syntrophomonadaceae bacterium | reverse complement strand
CTGGGGGCAGGATTCGCTTACGGTATCAGAAATTTACATATTCCCTTCTACTCCATAGCAACCATTAGCCTGTCTTCTTCCTTAGCTTTGTTAATGTCTATGTTCCTTGGCCGTACCATGGCCATCTTCTTTCTTCCCAGCATTGCTCCGGTTATAGGCGGCAGCATTTTAATTCTTGTCGGTGGCTATATCGTTAAGAGCACTGTATTCGCCGGGCAAGACGCTGAAACACAGAAACCGGCTAAAGGGATGTTTGTGGGCAGTATCGGCGGCATCTTAAGGGAGCCTGAAAAAGCGGACTTTGATAATTCGGGCTCCATCAGCTTGAAAGAAGCTGTCTTTTTAGGTATCGCCTTGGCCTTGGATGCTTTCGGGGCCGGGTTCGGCGCGGCTATGGCCGGTTACTCCCCCCTTCTAACCTGTCTTTTTGTCGGGTTATGCAAGCTGCTGTTCCTAGGGGGCGGTGTCTATATGGGAAAACATTATCACAATTCTTTTGCCCGGGAAAAAGGTTCCTGGCTGGCGGGCAGCGTTTTAATCCTGCTGGGCCTTTTGAATATAATCTAAGGAGGTAAGCGTCTTGCTCATAGGTTTAACGGGTGGTATCGCCTCGGGAAAAAGTACTGTTTCCGCTATTTTAAAGGAAATGGGTTGCCGGGTGATTGAGGCGGATCTGGTAGCGCGGGAAGTTGTGGAGCCGGGCTCACCGGGCTTAAAACTCCTGGCCGAAGCATTTGGCCGGGACATAATAGACGTACAAGGGAAGCTGAAACGGGATTACCTAGGAAAGCTGGTTTTCAGGGACGAAGGTTTAAGGAACAAGTTAAACGCCATTCTGCATCCGTTAATCATTAAAATAATCAGGGATAGGGCCACGGCGGAAAAAGAGAAGGATGCCAACAGCATCATTGTTGTTGATGCTCCCCTTCTTATCGAAGTAGGACTGTACAGGGAGATGGACTATGTTATCCTGGTTTATGCAGATGAAGTGACCCAAAAAAACAGGATTGTTGAAAGGGACAAGCTAGGTGAAGAGGAGGCAAACTTAAGGATTAAGGCGCAAATGCCCCTGGCGGAAAAAGTGCGCTATGCCCATTTTATCATTGATAACCAAAACAGCAGAACCAGTACGAGAAGGCAGGTTGAGAAGATAATGTCTCTTCTCGCAGGACGGCATAAATAATCTTTTTAAGGCATATACTTCGTCTTAATGACGGAGGTAATCATGAGTAAAAAAAGAGGAATAATTATTATTTTAATTATCCTGGCTCTGGGAGCCGGAGCCTTCCCCTCCATCAGGCGGGCTGCTTATCCTTTGCACTACTACGATATTATGATTAAAAACGCTGCTCTTTACCGGGTAGACCCTTACCTGATTGCAGCCGTCATCAAAGCGGAAAGCAAGTTCAAACCTAAAGCCATATCCAGCCGGGGAGCCATGGGGTTAATGCAGATTATGCCTTCAACAGGGATATGGGCTGCGGCGCAGCTGGGCCTGGCTGATTTTAAAGCCGAATTCCTTTTGGATCCGGAAGTAAACATAAAACTTGGGACTTGGTACCTGGCCGGCCTGGACAAGGAATTCGCAGGGAACCTTTCCCGGGTGATTGCCGCTTATAACAGCGGCAGGGGAAATGTCAGGCAATGGATTAACGAAGGTGTTTGGCGAGGAACATATGAAGACAGGCAAAACATACCTTTTCCGGAAACAAGACGGTTTCTGGAAAAGGTATGGAAAAATTATGCGAACTACAGAAGCATATACGCGGGCAGTTGACCGGGCTTGCCTGTTTACAGCCGGCAATGCCCCAGAAAGCAAAAGAAAAGAAAGAAGAAGAATTGAGCGCTTAAAAGTCTGCTTTGTTTTGATGTAATCATAGCTTAACTTTTTTTCAAGTCTTCCTCAGCCATATGAATCATTTTTTTAACCATCTGCCCCCCTATCTTTCCGCCCATTTTCCCGCCAACGGTGCCACAGTGCTTCGATGATACAGATTGCCATCCCTGGGAGTTGATACTCTTGTCTAGGCCAAGTTCACCGGCAATTTCATGTTTATATTTTTCCAGGGTCTTAAGGTAATCGCTTTCCCTCTTATTTCCGTCTACTAGACCTAACTCCCCCGCTATCTCAATCTTAAATTTGCTTAGGGCTTTCACTGCTTCCGGATTAAGGGGCTTTTTTTTGCTTGGCATCATCTCACCTCCAATATTTTAAATTCATGCTTGCTTTTAATATGAACGACTTTTTATTACTTATGCACTGAAATTATTTATCTTTTTGTCAGACAAGCCCGGAGTCGTCCGGAAGATTTATACTATTATAACCTGAGGCTTGAAACGGCAGAAATTGTTGCAAGCGCCGTTGTAATTACTGTTTAAAAAGGGTAAAATGCTGTTATATATATTCAGTTATTAATGAGGAGGGATTTTGTGACACGGCAAAAGGTTATTATCATGGGAGCAGCAGGCAGAGATTTTCATAATTTTAATGTTTATTTCAGACAAAACGAGTACTATCAAGTAACGGCTTTCACAGCCACCCAAATTCCTGATATAGAAGGAAGAGTATATCCGCCTGAATTGGCGGGCAGCCAGTACCCATCAGGCATCCCTATTTACCATGAACGAGAATTGGAGGAACTAATCCGGAAAGATAATGTCAGTCAGGTTATTTTTGCGTACAGTGATGTATCCTATGAACATGTTATGCGGCTTTCGGCCAAAGTTTTGGCGGCAGGGGCGGATTTTCGGTTAATGGGCCCCAGAACGACTATGCTCAAGTCAAAAAAGCCTGTTGTAGCCGTGACGGCGGTTAGGACAGGCATAGGTAAAAGCCAGACGACTCGCAGGGTATGCGATTTATTGAAGGAAAAAGGGAAAAAAGTTGTTGCCATCCGGCACCCGATGCCTTACGGGGATTTATCCAAACAGGCCTGCCAGAGATTTGCCGACTATGCAGATTTGGATACTCACGAGTGCACCATCGAAGAAAGAGAAGAATATGAGCCCCATATTGACAGGGGAGTGATTGTCTATGCGGGAGTTGATTACGGCAGAATTCTCGCAGAAGCAGAAAAAGAAGCGGATGTTATCGTATGGGACGGCGGTAACAATGATTTTTCCTTCATTGAAGCCGATATCTACATAACCCTGGTAGACCCCCACAGGCCCGGTCACGAAATATCATACCACCCAGGCGAAGGAAACCTGAGAATGGCCGATGTGGTGATAATTAACAAGGTTGATACGGCGGATAAGCTAAATATTCAAAAGGTTAGAGAAAATGTTTCGGCAGCAAATCCGTCCGCTTTGATTATGGAAGCGGCTTCCCCGCTCACTGTCGAAGGGGAAGAAAGCATGAAGGGCAAAAAAGTATTGGTAATAGAAGACGGCCCAACTTTAACTCACGGCGGGATGCCTTATGGAGCAGGCGTGCTGGCGGCCAGAGAAAAGGGAGCTATCCTTGTAGATGCCAGGCCTTTCGCTGTCGGGAGCATTAAAGGAGTTTTCGAAAAATTTCCCCACATCGGACCTCTGCTCCCAGCTATGGGGTACGGACCCGTGCAAATAAAAGAACTGGAAGAAACGATTAACAAATCAGACGCGGAGTTGGTTTTGGCTGCTACCCCTATAGATTTAAGAAGAATACTTAAACTTGGGAAGCCGGCCATCAGATTAAAATATGAGCTTGAAGAGATAGGCCATCCGACTTTATTGGATGTGTTAGCCCCTGTAATATAGATACTTGCCGCAATGACTGCCCTTTGAGGCAGTTTTTTTATTGAAATAAAATCCTTCTTCTCAGGGAAAAATACAAATTAATCATCTGAACAAAGCGGGAAGGAGCCTCATATGACAGTAGGTTCTCAACTCAAGCAAACAGTAGCTGTTCTAAAAGGATGTAAAGAAATATTAAACATTTATGCTGCCCAGACCAGAAATGAAGAGTCGGAGGCTGTTTTTGCGGCTGCAGCGGTGGAATTAAATCAAGTGATTAAGGATCTGGAAGGGCGAGTGGCTGTTTTGGAGTACAATGAACCGCAATATAAAGGTTATTAGGGGTGGCGGCGATGTTGGTTGAATTAAATATCTTACTGAGGTCTCTGGTATTTTTCCTTATCCTGTTTTCCCTGGTGAAACTAAAGGGTGGGAAAAACATTACTCAGTCGCCGTTTCTATTCATCAGCTATACTTTCCTGGGTTGTATAGCAGCCCTCAGTGCCGTCAGGGTAGTACCTAACATGTTGCATGTTCTTATTCCTCTGGTTTTATGGGCTTTCATGCTGGTGGCCCTGGACCGCTTGTCCTTGAGCAGCAAAATGCTGCATGACTTTATCAACGGCAAGGAGACGATCCTGATTAAGCAGGGCAAGGTTATGGAAGAAAACCTGAATAAGGCGCGCCTTTCGGGGGAGGCCTTATTAAAAGGCTTGAGGGCTAAAAATGTATTTAATGTGGCGGATGTGGAATTTGCGGTTTTGGAGACTTCCGGAGAAATAAATATCATGCTCAAAGCAGAAAAAAGTCCTTTGACGGCTAAAGATGTGGGCAAGAAGGTTGCTCCCCGGATTGAACCCCAAACTGTTATCCTGGACGGTAATATTGTGGACGAATCCCTTAAGAACGCCGGATTGACCAGGGAGTGGCTTGAAATCGAACTAAAAAAGGCGGAGGTTTCTTTAAATAATGTGTTCCTGGGGCAGGTGGATGCGATGGGAGAAATCTATCTTGATCTGTTTGACGATGCGCTTCAACTGCCGCAGCCGCAAGTAAAGGAACTGCTCTTTGCCAACCTGGAAAAAAGCTGTGCGGATTTGTTGAAGTACGAACTGGAAACAAAAGACCCGGAAGCCAAAGAAATGTATTCCCGGCAAGCTCAAAAAGTTAAAGAATTGATCGCTAAACTTGAACCCCTGCTTTTACGGTAATTAAGTATTTAAAAGAGGTGATGCTATGTCAAGCAAAAAAAAGAAGAAAACGCCCGTACAAGAAAAATACCAGCAGTATGCAAAAAAACAGGAACCTAAAAGACCTGTTTTTATCAATTGTCTGAAGGCCTTTGTAACCGGCGGTACTATCTGTGTCATCGGTCAGGGCCTCCAATGGATGTATATGACCTATTTTAATTTTACTGAAGTCTCGGCCGGCAACCCTACTGTTGCCACGTTGATTTTTATAGCCTCTTTGCTGACGGGATTAGGCGTATATGACCATATAGCTCAATGGGGCGGGGGAGGGACAATTGTGCCTGTTACGGGCTTTGCCAATACAATAACAGCGTCTGCCGTGGAACACCGGAGCGAAGGTTTTGTGCTTGGGGTGGGCGGGAACATGTTTAAAATTGCCGGTCCCGTTATTGTATTCGGCACTTTTGCCGCTTTTATCATTGCGATTATAAAAATAATTTTGCAAGGGGTAGGGATAGTATGACGCTGTGTGGGCATCAATCTTGGCTTTTCCCTTCGTCTCCGGTGGTAGCCGCAGCAGCGGCCGTGGGGGGGCCCTTTGAAGCAAAGGGCCCCTTAGCCCGGGATTTCGACATTTTGCATCAAGACATTTGGCTGGGTCAGGAGAGTTTTGAAAAGGCTGAGAAAAAATTACTGGAAGAAGCATGTGAGAAGGCGATAGAAAAAGGGGGCAAAAAGAAAGAAGATATACAGTTTTTTTTAAGCGGCGATTTAATGAATCAAATCATATCCAGCAGCTTTACGGCCAGGACCATCGCCGCACCTTACCTTGGGCTTTTCGGAGCTTGCTCCAGTTCCATGGAAGGCTTGGCCTTGGCAGCTTTATTAATCGACAGCAAAGCGGCCGAAACCGTTTTGGCCGCCACCTCCAGCCATAACGGGGCGGCAGAAAAACAATACAGGTACCCGAACGAATACGGTGCTCAAAAGCCGCCCACAGCTCAATGGACCGTAACGGGGGCGGGAGCCGGGTTAATTGTCCGGGAGGGCGACGGACCTAAAGTAACTTGTGCTACCATAGGGCGCGTAATTGATATGGGCATATCGGATCCCTTTAATATGGGGGCAGCTATGGCTCCGGCCGCAGTGGACACGATCATGGCTCATTTCCGGGATTTGGAAAGAGAACCTTCTTACTACGATATTATTGCCACCGGCGACCTGGGTCATGTAGGACACAAAATAGCGGCGAACCTGCTGAAGGAGCATCAGGTTGAAATCGCCGCCAATATCTTTACCGATTGCGGCATTATCATATATGGAAAGGACCAACCCGTTTTTTCCGGTGGCAGCGGCTGCGGCTGTTCGGCTGCCGTTACTTACGGGCACTTCATCAAGGGGCTCTGCACAGGATTATTTAAAAGAATACTTGTAGTCGCAACAGGCGCTCTTTTATCTCCCATATCATACCAGCAAAAAGAAAGTATACCTTCTATCGCACATGCGGTTGCTTTAGAAATGTAAAGGAGTGTTTTGCGGGTGGAAAAATTTTTTATGGCTTTTCTAGTCGGAGGCGGCATTTGTGTTATCGGCCAATTGTTAATGGATATATATAAATTAACGCCTGCCCATATGACGGTTTCCCTTGTTGTGGCGGGAGCCATCCTGGGAGGGTTGGGCCTTTATGAGCCTCTGATAAAGTTTGCCGGAGCCGGTGCATCCGTGCCTATCATCAGCTTTGGCAATTCTCTGGTTAAGGGAGCCTTGTCGGAAGCTGAAAGGACGGGGGCAATCGGGGTGCTGACGGGAATATTCGAAGTAACAAGCGCCGGTATTTCCGCCGCCATTATTTTTGGGTTTTTAACAGCCTTGTTTTTTAAGTCCAAAGGCTGATTAAGAAAGGGGGTGGTGACAATAACAGTAGCTACTCAGCTTCAACAAGCAATTGCCGGAGTCCAGAGCGCTGCGGCCACTATGAAAAGTTTTGCGCTGGAAACCCAGGATCAGCAGGCGAAAAACACTTTTCAGCAGCTGGCGCAAACCCTGGATGACGCAGTCTCGACTTTAGAAGAAAGACAGAAAGTAATCCGAGTGCAGGAACCTCAATATAAAAAGCAATAAAGGGTAAAACCGGCTTCCTTAGCAAGGAGCTGGTTTTTTTATTAAAGATATACTGGAAAAAATGGATTTAATACAGTATTATAGTAATGAATTAAATAATATAAAAGACACTACAAACATAAGGAGGTACGCATGAACAGGGTCGAGAAAGCTTTAATGCACGCACTTTTTGTCCACTTGCACCATAACATTGATAAGGCTATTGATTTTGGGGTATTCAAGAAATTAAACGAAGAGGTTGGCAAGACGTGGCCAGGCAGTTTGCTGGTCGGACCGGATGCTAATGATGACGCGGCAGTGTTTGAAATGCCTGGCTGCGGTTTAATGGTGGCAAAAATGGAGAGCCACTGTTCCCCCTGTGTTCCCAAGCCGTATGACGCAGCAGCTACCGGCGCTGGCGGAGCTATGCGGGATGTGGTTGCCATGGGGGCAAGGCCAATGTTTTTATTGGATTTTATTGGGACAAGGCCTTTGGAGGAAGAGGTAATCGTAGGCCCTTGTGGCTTTGAAGGGAAATGTATTTGCGGCAAGTGCGAAACCATGACCAGCGGCGAAAGAGTCAACCTGCTGATTAAAGGTGTCCGGGACATGAGCCGGGCTATGGATGTGTTCGTTGTGGGGGGGGGGTTTTCAACTTCTTTTAGCGATATCGTTCCTGCCGTAGTGGTAGCTGTAATCGGTAAAATGATCGGGGACAAGCCCTTGACTAAACCTGCCAAAAAGGCGGGAGATCGCCTGATTATTGTAGGGAAGACAGACAATGACGGCAACGATACTCTGTTCCGTGCCGGCCTGGTTAAAGAGATGTTCCCTGCCAAAGCTCTTTTTGCAGAGGAAAGACAGACCATGGAAGCTGCTTTAGCGGCAATCAAGACAGGGAAAATTAATGCCTGCTCAGATTTAGGGGCTGCCGGAATCGGTGCCGCAGTTAGTGAATCTGTCCGTTTTGGCGGCCTGGGAGCACGGGTTGATTTGTCCGTGGTTCCGTTAATGCAGGAGGGCCTGAGTCCCGAAGAAATCCTTATTTGCGAAACCCAGGCCCGCATGGTTTTCCAGGTAGCCCCCGAGGATGTAACAGAGGTGCAGGAGGCTATCCGTTCTCAGGGAGCGGCTACGGCTGTAATCGGTGAAGTTACTTCCGGTGAGGAGGCTGTATTTTTCTTTGGCAATCAAGAAATTGCCCGTATCCCCAACAAGCCGCCTGCAGAAATTTCCCGTTAGAGGAGTAAAATTTTATCTTTGGATACAAGCTCTAAGCGCCAGGTTAATACCGGCGCTTTATCTTTTTATTAAATCTTTAACGGGTAGCGCCGATTTCGCTCATGCCTGGGAGGATTTTTTTAAAAATTGTAGAAAGTAGCAAAAAACCCGTTTGCATTCAATAAATATAACTAGGAGGAAAAAAGATGAAAATAGGTATTATTGTTTATTCTCAAACGGGCAATACCTTAACTGTTGCGCAGATGCTCAAGCCAAAATTGGAATCGGCCGGGCATCAGGCGCAGATTGAACAGGTAACGGTTTCAGGGGAAACCCGGCCGGCGGTAAAAAAAATCAGTCTGAGTTCCGTACCGGCTGTTGCTGTTTATGATTGGCTCATTTTTGGTTCTCCGGTGCAGGGTTTTGATTTGGCGGTTCCTATGTCTTTATATTTAAAGCAGCTAGAATCTCTGGAGGGAAAAAGGATTGCTTGCTATGTAACAAAAAGCCTTCCCCAAAAATGGACGGGAGGAAACAGGGCTGTAGCCAAAATAAAACAAATTTGTACTTTAAAAAAGGGAAAGATGCTTGGCTCGGCGATAGTATTTTGGACCGATAAACGAAGGGACTTAAGTATTGCAGCATGTATTGACGAACTGAGCAGCCTGTTAAAGTAAACTTAAATACCCGCACACATGGCACTAACCCGGCAGCAGCAGCGTCCAAATTACTTGGCTAAACGTGGCGCAAGAAGCTAAAGGACTGAGGGATAAACATGCAGCTTGCTCAAACATTCAAGTCTTTTAAATATCGACCTTTCCGTTTATTTTATGGTTATGTCTTAGCCAACAAGGCTTCTTTGAACATGCAAATAACCGTTCGAGCTTTATTAGTTTACCGGCTTACATCTTCTGCCGCTATTCTTGGAGCTATGTCTTTTGCTCATTTGATTCCCATAATCATAATGTCTTTTTTGGGCGGAGCCATTGCGGATCGAATTCAGAAAAAGCGGATACTGTTATTGGGCGAGTCTATGCTATCCTTAGTAGCGTTATTTATTGGCTTTTCCTTGACGATGGGATATATTAACGCTGAAAACAGGAGTTCTTTATGGGTTCTTGTTATTGCTTACTTCTTCCAGGGAACGGCAATGGGTCTGGCTATGCCGTCCCAGCAGGCAATAATACCGGAAATTGTCAACGATGATGATGTAATGAATGCCGTATCCTTGAATGCAATTGCCATGAACGGCATG
>CAZYHL010000026.1:3135-13878 GCA_964646795.1 uncultured Syntrophomonadaceae bacterium | reverse complement strand
CGAGAATAATGCCGGGAGGAAGGCTTGCCGCCAACCGGTCTTCCAGTGTAATGTTTTCCGCAAGAATATAGGGCTGCACCTTATTTGCCTTCGTAGCCGTTATGCTTTTTATATTAGGCACCCAGTCATAATCAGCCGCCAGCCGTTCCTTATCGGAGGGCAGAAGAGATGGGAGTACTATCAGGACATCATTAGTCTTGGAACCCGCAAGAAAGTCGCCGTTTTTGTCCAGGATGCGTCCCCTGCCGCTGTCCAAAAGAAGATTTTCGCTCCTTTGTTCTACAGCCATAGAGGCCAACGCCCTGCTATCAATAATTTGAATCTGAAAAAGACGCAGCCAAAGAATATTCAATAAAAAGGCCGTGAAGATGAGAATAACTATTATTCTTTTGCTTCTGATACTTCTATGCATAAAAAAACCCCCTGCAAAGTACTAGTGTGTACCTGAGGGGAGCTTTCTATACAGTTTATGAGTCTCTCTTCCGGGCTTTAAATTTTCCTTTTCCTTAAGAGGGACCAGGGTTCGACCCTAAAAGGGATGGGGAGGTAAAGCCTTTCCCTGGGATGGGGAGCCGAATTGACCGCCTCTCCTTCTGCCTTGTATATAGCCGCAACCTGCCAGGAAAGGTTTTCGGAACGGGGGGTTATTATTTCCAGAGAATCCCCCAGGGAAAATTTATTTCGCTGCTCAACTGCCGCGAGCTTCTTGTTCTCATCATAATCCAGGACAATACCCACAAATTCCGTTTCTTCGCCGCCCCTGGCTAAAGATACGGGGCTGCCGTCGCCAAAATAAAAGCCGGTAGTTAAGGGACGCGTCCCGGTTTTGGCAATTTCCGCCGCCAGCTCGGGCAGGATTGTCTCAAATTCCTGTCTTGATGCCAAATATGCATCAATGGCTCGCCTGTATGCCTTGACAACGGTAGCCGTATAATGAAGGCTTTTCATCCTGCCTTCGATTTTTAAAGCATCTATGCCGGCCCCAATGAGTTCCGGGATATGCGGCAGCAGGCACAAATCGGCCGGGCTGAGAATATAAGCGCCGTGTTCGTCTTCTTCTACCGGATAATATTCACCCGGACGTTTTTCTTCAACCAGGCTGTAGCTGTAGCGGCAGGGATGGGCGCATTCGCCCCTGTTGGCCGACCTGCCCGTCATATAAGCGCTTAAAAAACACCTGCCTGAATAGGCAAGGCACATGGCGCCGTGAATAAATGCTTCCAGAGAAATACCGACTTGAGCCTTAATTTCCTTTATCTCCGCCAGCGATAACTCCCTGGACAGGATTACCCTTGACGCTCCCAGCTTTTCCCATTCACGGCAGCTCAACCAATTGGTTGTGTTAGCCTGAGTACTAACATGCACCGGCAGTTGGGGCAGCAGTTCCCTGGACAACCGTAATAAGCCTAAATCACTGATAATAAGGGCATCAATACCTGTTGAACCGACGTCTTGAAGGTAAACCTTCACTCCTTCGATGTCGCTGTTCCTGGCAAAAATATTTAAGGTTAGATATACTTTTACATTATGGGCATGGGCATAGCTAACACCCTGGCTTAACTCCGCCAGGGTAAAGTTGCCTGCATGGGCTCGTAAACCAAAAGCAGGCCCGCCCAGGTAAACGGCATCAGCGCCATAAATTACAGCAGCCTGTAATTTCTCCATGTTGCCGGCCGGGGCCAGCAGTTCAGGCTTATGCATAATATGCATACCCTCCAGATAACAGTTGCGCAAATAAAGCGGGATTTAAGAACTGCGGTTTTCTTTGGCCTTTAGCTTGTTTTGCTCATGCCCGGCCAGGTTCCGGGCAAAATAGTGCCCGCCGGTTCCATCATCCCTGGCCACAAAATAAAAGTAATCTGTATCATCCGGGTAAAGAGCCGCATTGAGGGAAGCCTTGCCCGGCGAAGCTATCGGTCCGGGAGGAAGTCCTAAATTAAGATAAGTATTATAGGGAGATTCTATTTTCAGGTCTTCTAACAAAAGTTTCGGTTTAACTTCACCCAGGGCATACTGCACAGTAGCGCAAGACTGCAGGAGCATCTTAATGTCCAAGCGGTTGTAAAATACGCCTGCAATAACAGGCCTTTCTTCTTCAAGGATTGCTTCCCGCTCAACAATGGATGCCATGGTAACTACATCATGTAAGGAATAGCCTAACTCTGCTATCCTTTCTTTTACCTCTTGCGTGTAAAATCTGTCGAATCCCTTGAGCAGTGTTTCCACTATTTCTTTTTCTCCCGCTTCTGCATCTGCATAATAAGTGTCAGGGAAAAGGTAGCCTTCCAGGGGGTATTCCAATCCTGCCGGCATTTCCTGTAAAAAAGCATAGCTGAATTCTGCGGGGGAAGAGAAATATTCAAGGTATACTTCTTCGCTGCCCTTGGTGATGTGTGCCAAGCGGGCAGCTGCTTGTTTCGCCGTCAATCCTTCAGGAATCGTAATTTTTATTTGATCCCGGAAAACCTTACCTTCTTTAATAACTTCAATAATATCCGCGGGATGCATGTTTTTGTAAAAGTTAAACTCTCCTGCCTGGAGATTTTGATCCATCCCTTTTAACTTAACATAATATTGAAAAAAGAGTGCGTGCCTTACGACACCTTCCCGGGCGAGTATGCGGGCTATGGCCGCAGATGAAGAGCCCTGGGGGATGACTACGGCAGTAGTCTCACCCTGGTAGTCTTTTCCCGAAGAGAAAAGGTACAAGTATCCTTGCAAAGAGAAAAACACAAAAAATACTACTGCTATTAATGAGACTCCTATTAATACCCGACTTGCCTTTGGCGCCTGTGCCACATCCCCACCTCTTCCTGTGCCGATTATGACAACATTATACCGTAAGCTAAGGCATTATTAAAGCAGGGATTTACAACTCCTCTTCATTGTCATCTTCATACAGGCCGTCGTCCTCGTCTTCCATTTCCATGAGCCTATCTTCCCACGCTTCGGCAACAAGGTTCCACTCTTCTTCGTCTTCCACTACCACCAGGGTTTGATCCTCGTCATTCTCCTCTTCAATCCGGAAAATAACGGCCTCTTCTTCTTCCTCAGGTACGGCTTCAGCTTCATTCAGGGGCAGCATGATGGCATAATCCTTGTCGTTAACCATGATAATATCCACTACCTCAAAATTATGCTCTTTCCCTTCTTCGTCAAACAGCGTCACAACATCATCTTTTTGTGTCATTTTTCCCAACCTTCCCCAAAAATATTTAGACATGCTGATCCAAATAGCTTTGAAGTATAATAATGGCTGCTATTTTATCAAGTACACCTGTTTCCTTGGTTTTCTTGACATGGGCTTCTTTTAATATATTCGCCGCTGTTTTGCTTGTCAACCTTTCATCCCAATAAACCACCGGGACTTTTATTCTCCCTTTAAGCCTATTAACAAATTTATCAACCTTAGCCGCTGTTTCCCCCCGGCTGCCGTCCATGTTCAGCGGCAACCCTACTACTAATTTCACCGCGCCGTATGTTTCCACCAGCTCGTTTATCTGCTGTAAATCCTTTTTAATGCTTTCTCTTTGAATAACAGTTAAAGGACTGGCGATTAAACCAAGTTCATCGCTTACCGCCACGCCGATTCTCTTATCACCATAATCCAAAGACATGATACGCATATTCTAACCTCATTAAACAATTTTTAAACAAAATAGGGGACAGCGAGCGCCACAATAACCGCAGAGGACACATTTTTCAGGGTCTACCCTTATTTTTCCCTCCTTAAGGTATAGGGCTTTTTGGGCACAAGCCTCAATACATTTGCCGCAGCCCTGGCACCAATCATTAATGTGCAGCCTCCTGGTTCGCAGTTTTACCTCCTTGAGCAAACTCTCCGGAGGTTTAACCCGCCTGAAATAGCAGCAGTTGATATCTACCTCCGCCGTTGATTGCATACCCACAGCCGTAGACGCAATCCAGGGCAGCTTCAAAATAAAGTCAAAGGCTTCCCGGGCCTTGCTGATTAAATGGCCGCCTCCCAGGGCTTTCATGGCATAAATACCTGTGCCATTGAGGTACGCCTTTTTAACAGCCTCGAGCATATCTTCCACTCCTCCGTTTTGGAGGCCTACACCTTCTCTATTAATAATGGGATGGATTATTTCGATTTCTGCTATTTCTGCCGCCGCCGCTGCCGCCTGAGGAAAATGAGTTGATATACCGACAGCTATAACCAAGCCTTTTTCCTTTGCCCTAATCAAAAATTGCAAGGCTTCCCAGTGTCCCTTTATAGTCAAATGGCTTTCCTGTTCATGCAGTAAAAAAATATCAATACAATCAAGCTTCATTTCCTTTAAAGCTTTATGCAGGCTTTTTTCCATAGCATCGGCAGTATATGCATAGGACTTGGAAGCCACCACTACCGGCTCCGTCCAACCTTCCAAGGCTTGCCTGATGATATGATAATTATGATAAAGCTCAGCCGTATCTAAAAAGTTGATGCCTTTTTCAAAGGCATAACGCAGCAGCCTTGCTCCCTCCTTTGCTGGCAGGGATGTTTGGAGCGGACTTAAGGCTAGAGTCCCAAAACAAAGAGGAGAAACAGATATGCCTGATCTCCCCAACAAGTTTCTATCTTGGAAAGTAAATACCCTATTTTGACTCATGGACAGCGCTCTTTAGGAAATTTTCAACCAGTTCTTCCAACAGCTCATCCCGTTCCACTTTCCTGATTAACACCCTGGCGTTATTGTGGCCGGTTATATAGGCAGGGTCTCCCGAAAGAAGGTAACCAACGATTTGATTAATCGGGTTATAGCCCTTTTCTTTTAAAGCTTCGTAGACCTTGAGCAAAATTACGCCGGGTGCTGTAATCTCATCTTCGTTTTTAACATTGAATTTAACGGTTTCATCAAAAGACATAACCTCTACCTCCTTACTTTGAAAGTTAGCCAGTGGTGCCGTTGGCTTTAACGTACCATTCCTTTTACCTTTTGCAAAGCCTCGGTTAACTTTGAATTGTCTTTGCCTCCTGCCTGGGCCATATCCGGCCGCCCTCCGCCGCTGCCGCCCGTCATCATGGCGACTTCCCGCACTATCTTCCCGGCATGAAAACCTTTTTCAATTAAATCCTTGGTTACCGCTGCGACAAGTTGTACCTTTCCGTCCAGGGAAGTTCCCAGAACGATTATGCCGGAACCTAATTTGTTCTTTAATTGGTCCGCCATTAAGCGCAGCTGCTCGATGCTGTTAACCTGTACTTGTGCGCTTAAAATGGAAATACCTTTTTCTTGGATAACTTCTTTTATTAATTCATCAACTTCTTTAGCCGCCAGCCTGTCTGCCAAATGCTGCACCTTTTTCTGGGTTTCTTTTAAATCATTGGTAATTTCTAACAGCTTAGAGGGCACATCCTCAGGCTTGACTTTTAATTGTTCCGCTGCCTGAAGCAGATCCCGGGTTTTTTCCGTTAAGTATTTATATGCGGCCTCACCCGCATACGCTTCGATTCGGCGCAAACCGGCGCCGATCCCCGACTCTGAATATATTTTAAACAACCCAATCTCTCCCGTATGGGAAACATGGGTTCCGCCGCATAATTCCCGGGAATAATCACCAACTTTTATTTCCCTGACTTTATCCTCATACTTGTCCTCAAAAAAAGCTAGAGTCCCCCTTTTAACCGCTTCCTGGTAAGTCGTTTCCTCCACGGCAACAGGGACGTTTTGCCAAATCACTTCATTGACTTTTGCTTCGACTGCCTCAATCTCGCTTGCGTCCAGAGGAGCAAAATGGCTGAAATCAAAACGCAGCCTTTCGGGAGAGACCATTGAACCTGCCTGGGCCACATGGACATCCAAAACATCCCTTAATGCCTGATGCAGTAAATGGGTAGCCGTATGGTGCGCTGCGGTTTGCCTGCGGATAGATTCGGCGATTGACGCCACAACAGCCTGTCCCTCTCTTACCGGCCCCATTTCTACAGTTCCTTTATGGATAACCAAGCCGGTGGAAGTCATTACCGTATCGACTACAGCTATCCTTAAGCCGTCGCCTTCGATTGTACCCTTATCTCCGACCTGGCCGCCTTTTTCCGCATAAAAAGGAGTGACGTCCAGAATGAGCTCAACCTCTGTTCCGGCAGCAGCTTCGTTCACTTTTTTGTTGTTGCTGAGCACACCGAGAATTTTGCTGTCCGTTGAGCAAACCTCATAACCTTTAAATACCGTATTATAGCCCTGAAGTTCTTTGTATAGCTTCGGCTCAGTGCCCTTATCCGTCTTTTTAGCCTGGGCTAGCCGTGCTATTGTCCGCTGTTCCTCCATGGAAGCAAAAAATTCACTTTCATCAACGGTACAGTTCATTTCACTCAGTATTTCCTTGGTTAAATCAAGCGGAAAACCAAAAGTATCGTATAGCTTGAAAGCCGTCTTGCCTGAAAGCATCCTGTCTTTTTTGTTAATTATGTTGTTTATTTCGTCTTCCAAGATGCGGTTGCCCTGATCCAGGGTTTCTAAAAAGCGCTCCTCTTCTCTTTTGATAACTTCCACTATATAATCCTGCCGCTGCTTCAGTTCAGGGTAATTGCCGGACATAAGTTCCACCAACAAGGGAATCCCCTTGTGCAAGAATGACTCTTTCAGTCCTAACAGCTTGCCGTGCCGTAAAGCCCGGCGTAACAGCCGCCTCAGCACATATCCCCTGCCTTCATTGGAAGGCAAAATGCCGTCGGCTACCATAAAGGCCACCCCGCGGAAATGCTCCGTGATGATTTTAACGGATAAATCATGGCGGGGGTCCCTGCCAAAATCAACGCCGCTTTTCCCGCAATAAAAATCCAGCAAAGGTTTTACCGTGTCTATTTGGAAGATATCTTTTGCTCCCTGCATTACCACAGCCAACCTCTCAAGGCCGGCGCCAGTATCTATATTTTTCTGTTTCAGGGGTGTATATTTTCCGTCTTCCTCCCGGAAATACTGAGTAAAAACAAGGTTCCAGATTTCCAAATAACGGTCGCAATCACAACCAACTTTGCAATCGGGACGGCCACAGCCTCTCTCTTCCCCCAGGTCAAAATAAATTTCGGAGCAGGGGCCGCAGGGGCCCGGGCCAATTTCCCAAAAATTATCCGTTTTGTCCAGCCTGGTTATTTTTGCAGGGGGAATACCGATTAAATCTTTCCAGATGCCATAAGATTCTTCGTCATCCCGGTAAATACTTATGTATAAACGTTCAGGAGGCAAACCTAATACCCCGGTCACAAACTCCCAGGCCCAGGATATTGCTTCCTCCTTAAAGTAGTCGCCGAAAGAAAAATTGCCGAGCATTTCAAAAAATGTTGCGTGCCTTGCCGTCTTGCCGACCCTGTCGATATCCGGCGTCCTGACACATTTTTGGCAAGTAACAAGCCGCTTATGAGGGGGTGTTTCCTGCCCTGAAAAGTAAGGTTTCAACGGCGCCATACCTGCCCCTATGAGCAGGAGAGATGCATCATTCTTAGGAATAAGAGAAAAGCTTGGCAACAACAAATGGTCGCGTTGGGCAAAAAATTCTATGAACTTAAGGCGTATATCACTGCTCTTCATCAGAAACCTCCTTGCTGTTCACAACAATTATATAAACAATCTACCGCCATGTCAATAAAAGGAGATAATGGGGATAGCGGAGTTTAACTCTTCCAGCTTGGCACCTAAATCGATTTGATTTTGAGTCGTTCTCCGTGAATTTCACGGGTATCATGACGGTGCTTTTGGTGTTTCTGAGAGCGGATAAAATGGCTTAGAAGCGTGGGTTTAAGGGCTGTGAAGCATGCGTTCAGCGGCTTCAGGTAAAATGCTCACAAAAAAACCGTATTTTTCTTCCAAAATGTTTCCTTTTTAAGCTCGACAGAGCTTTTCTCGCATCTATAAGCTGGTCATGATTAATCACACAAAATCAACTTTTCTTCAGGACATCATAATAAACATAATATTGGCATCAAATCAGGACATCAAACCCTTTGTGGTAAATAGCAAGGTTCATCCAATGGTTTTCTTATACTCCATCAATATCTGCTCAATCTTCTCCTTTTCTCCACTTCCGATTGTTGATAGGCGTAACATCGGAATATTATAGAGTTCAAAGATATGATCTTTCATTTTATCCCGTTGTTCCTGTTTTGAACCATCTTTGTGGTAATGGAAGCCATCCACTTCAACTGCGAACACCGGTTTCTTACTAATCTTGTTATAGACCAGAAAATCTACATGGGTAGCTATATTCATGGCGTACTTACATTCATCATCACTTAAGTATTTAGGATCACGAATTAACATATTGAGCGGTTGATGGCAAATAACGCTTAAGGATAAAGCGGGGTAACAAGCCAAAATATCCACTATTAATCCGTACATTAAGTTCTCAGAATCATACTTAGATACTCGCTTATGCTTCTTCAAAAACTCTATTCTCTCAGCGGTGTATTGCTGATAAAGATAATCAAAGACTGAGTAAATTTCACTCTGAATAACCTGAAAGTTGTTATATTCAATATAGGATACTAAGTCATTGATATTGCTATCTACTGGTTGCTCATTACCAGATACTACAATGCAAAGGCGTTTCTTTGCACGTGAAACTGCCACATTCAGAAGATAAGGATCGTCTGAAAACTTCGTTACCACATCGTCCACAGGCGTCAAAATGACCGTATCTTTTTCACGGCCTTGGAACTTGTGCACTGTTGCTACGTCAATCTTGTCCGAGCTAAGTTGCTTTTTTATTGCGTTTACCTGTGCATTATAGGGGGCAATAATCCCAATATCGTCTAGGCCTTCTTGCTGTAATCCAGGAAGTACCTCCCTACAAATGACATCAATCTGACGTTGATTGAAGTGCTCCCGCTCATGATCCCCAACAATGGTTTTGTATACCGATAAGGTATCAAATTCCTCACGGTCTTCCGTCATGACAATCAGGTTATTGTCATAGAACTTTTGATTACAGAAGCCGATGATTTTAGGATGGCAGCGGTAATGCTCCCGGAGCAGTATTTGTGGGATATCAGGCAGTATACTGCATATTGATTTTAGAAAGCTATTTTTAGAAAATGAATATCCTTCCGGCAGTTTATATGAAGCGAAAATGGCGTCAGTACGCTTTTTCATATCGTCTTTCACAACATTAGGAAGCTGCTTAAGGTCACCAACAATTACGGCATTCTTCGCACTAGAAAGAGCAAGTGCACCTGTTGCTACATCAACCTGAGAAGCTTCATCCATGATTAGGTAATCGTATGTTGCCTTTTTACCTAAGCTGCTACAAGAAGAAAAGGTAGTACTTAAAACCACGGGATACTCTTTTGTGAACTCACTTGGCCGTTGCCACAAGTCGTCTGCCGTGAATACAGCACGCTCAAAATAATCACCGTACTTTGCAAACAATTTAGCTCGCAAATACTTCATGGATGAGTTCGTTAGCTCATCCATTTTTTGTTTAGCATTCACTGCTTCTAACTTATTTGTTAGGGATGTAATTTCATCATTTAGCTCAAACTGCTTTGCCTTATAAAATAGACCCTGTAAGAGTGTGATGATTGTTGGTAAGCTGCTTTTATAGAAATCCCAATCCGATATTTTATAGACCAGAACACTCTTGATTCTAAACCATAACGAAACGGGACGGTCTTTCTCCGAAAACTCGTAGCATTCCTGCCACAGTTTCATAAGCTTAGTGGACTTAAGAGGATGGCGGGGGCTGATTTCGTTAATAGCAAGGTCCGTTTCAATGCAGTATTGTTTAAAGTACTTGATTTCCAGATCAAGAGATTTCAGCTCTTGGCGTATTATCGCAAGACGTTCTTGTTTCGCGAATATATCCGAAAGTTCTTGTGTGTATTTTTTAATATTTTCAAGCAGACTTCTTTCCGTTTCGGCGTTTGCCTCCCAATTGGATAACTCAGGGTATTTACCTGTCTGACTCTTGATAAACTCACCTTTATTATCTGAGTTTCCAAGCGATGCAACAAGAAAACCCATTCCATATTTTGAAGAAGATAACTTCTCAAGAACATTTGCTGTTGCTGAATTATTGTTTGAGACAACTTGCACGGTTTTCCCTTGAGCTAATAAATTTGCTATGATATTAAGAATTGTTTGCGTCTTACCTGTCCCTGGGGGCCCTTGTATAACGCTGATCTGGTTATCCAGCGCATTTTGGACCGCCTTAAATTGGCTGGCGTTTCCGCCAAAAGGAAAAATAAGATCAATATTTTGATGTTTCGCTGGCTTATGGCCTTGAGGATTCAAATACACAGCCATTGCTGTATCATTACCGATAAACTCCAAGCATTCATACTGCTTTTTCAATAATATAACACCATCATCTGAACGAAGCTCATTTATTGCTGCAAGTTGTCGCAAGTAATCTAAGCAGTTCTGGGCATCCTTTTCGCTGAGGCAAGAAAATACCATCTCCAAATCATGCCGATCATAGCATCGTTCACTTCCATCTGAAAAACGAATGCGGCAATAATCTGTTGATGACCCATGAAATACATATATCGCCTGAATGCTGAACAGTTCTAGTTCTCCATGGTAGATACGTACCAAAGAAGGATTTAGTGCTTCGGGGTCCTTCAACCAGTTAATTGACATGAAATTATATGAGTACTTTTTTCCACTTTGAAAAGTGACGTCGTATTTGCCTGTTTTCGAGTTGTATTTGCAGAACCTTACATCAGCCGTGATGTCTTGCCCATTGTACAAAATCATGTGTTTACTCGTGTTCACCTGATGACCTCCGGTAGTGCCTATTGCC
>CAZYHL010000026.1:0-3035 GCA_964646795.1 uncultured Syntrophomonadaceae bacterium | reverse complement strand
AGATAGAATACCAGCAAAACTATACCTCTCTCACCGGGCGACAGCATTGCTAAAAAGCGACCACCCAATGTGAGGGTATACTCTGCTTTTATATAATCTAAAGAGTCTAATAAATTAAAAAATTCAAGCTTGTCCTTGACTTTTTGACTTGATTTATCGACATCTTCTGTAATGCATATCAAAACATTTTTAATGAAACTGATAATGCTCTCACAATCATTAAAGTCGGTAGATTGAATGTATTCTTTCATCTTAGCAGAAGCTTCTGTTTTTCCTCTAAACACACCAATCATTTGTTGATTGATATACGAAAGCAATCGTGTTCCTATTTCACGATCACTCAAAACAATACTGATATTTAGTTCAATTTTATCATCTGAACTTTCTAATAGCGGTATTAGTTCCCTTTCAATAGGCTGATATAATTCTTTGTATATTTCAGCGATTTGCTTCTTCTGTTCAAAAATATTCTTCACCAATATAGTGCGTTCATTTAACTTTTCTTTATATGCACGATCTAACGAATTTTCAATGTAATCCATCTCACTTTCGTAATAAGATATGGAACCATCCGTTGCGACATCTCCAATAATTTCCTTTTGGACAGCTTCCCACTCTTTTAAGTCCGTAAGATATTTCTGATAGGCCTTTTCAGCGCTATCTGCACCTGCGATAATGGTTTGCATTTCTTTATTTGCTGTGTGGATTTTTTTGACTAATGATCTATCTGACGCAGTCTCAGAAGCATCAAGTAATATTCTTTGATCCTCCCGTTTCGCATCTAATTCTTTAAAATCATTTTTTATTACATCTTCAGGAAGATTAACATTGATTGAAAACTTGTCAGGGTCAATATCATATGTGCTAATATATTTGTCAATTTGCTCTCTCACTAAAGTTATCCGTTCAGATAATAAAGATAGACTTTCTGCTATTTCCTTGTTTTGATCAATTCTAATATTAATATTACGTAATTCATCACGCGCCTCACGCTCGTCTTCTTCTAATTGACTTATATTGGCTTTGATTTTGGCCAATTTCTTTTCATATTTAGCATCTAATGCCTTTTCAGGACGTTTTATTTTAGTAGGCTTATTCTTATTATGGCGCTCTAAATCCTCTTTGCGTTTATTCAGATTTGCACTGATAGTCGTTTTGTAGGTCGCTGTTTTACGATCTTCAAGACGGATTATCTCTCTATTGCAAATATCAAGATGATTTTTAATCTCTGTTATTCTAGTTTGGATTGACCTGGATTTATTTTCAATCAGTTCATTGAGGTTAGTTGCATCACCTTTTTCAGCACTATCAACATACGAGAAAATTACTTGATCAATCTCATCTTGAAACTTGCTGGACAGATCATTGCATACGCTTTCGATATATTTTTGAGGTAAATACTGCGCTTCTTCTATCGTAGTCTGCCGTTGTATTGCACCAAGAGAAACTCCTTCTTCTACTTTTCCATCATACCATTCTATTTTAGCAGCGTAGTCATCAGCCTTTTTTTCCGGGAGTTTCCGAAAACGTTCCACATTCAAAAAGGATGCTGCTCCCATATTATTTGCTTTACATAAATGCCCAATAATATCAGATAATGCACTTTTTCCGCTTCCCTTATTACCAATAACAGCTACAAGTGCAGGGTTCAGCGGTAAATTAGTATTAAACCAATGCTCCGATGCATTCTTTGGGACGGCAATCCTTTCGATTGTAACATTTTTAATATGAGTAGATTTGTTTTTGGATAGCATGTCTAATTTATCAGGTATTGTTCCAACAAATACTCGCTCAGTCGGGTGCATAATTGTTTGGATTAATCCTTGGAATGTCGGGTTGGCCTTAATCCATAGGTATTCTTTTACTGTATAGTCTCTTGGATCATGATTATCAGAGCATAGAATTAATGGTTTTTCTGAAATATATTTAAATACATGTTCTTTGTATGAAGCGATATCTTCGATACTACCAATTTCGAATATATCTACCACATCCGAAATGTCTTTCTTAATAGCTTGCGCAACGTCTAAAGTGTTTTTTATCTCTTTGTCGATACTATTAGTTTTTTTACCTGCATGGATTGTTAATATACCTTTATGTCGCTTAACAAAGTCAACGATAACTGATAAATCCCGAACTATTGTATCATTTGTTTCATCGGCCTTTTTATGTTTCCGAATTATAATTGCATCAAAATCATCTTTTAATGTATTCAAACCATATGTTTCTGAAAAAATACCAATAATATGAAGATTGGGGGCACCTTTATCTGTCCGCATTTCAAACCCCGGGGAAATTGTGATTTCGGGAGCTAAGTCACGCAACCTTTGAATTCGTTCAGCATCAATTAAAAAATGATCGGTTATAGCTATCGCTGCAAATTTGTGGCTTTTCCAAGCCTTTATCAACAGCTCATCCGAGTCGGTACCTTTGTAGCTAGCATCGTATGAAGAGGCTGTATGCACATGCAAATCCCATTTGCGCCATTCAGAACCCTTTTCGTACATTATATAGTTTCCTCCATATTATTATAATCGCCCTGCCAACATGGCAGAACGCATCCTGTTTTCTTGCATAGCTGCCATTCGGATATTAAGAATAGGCGAAACTTTACAATGTGTGGCTTTAACTTATGCGGTTCCGAAAATAATACTGTACATTATTTTAGCACAATTTTCCTTTTATTTCAACTCAATACTATGTCATAAAACGTTTAAACGGCTCAAGTTTAGACGTTTTTTACAACCGCCCTTGAAACACAGCTTACGAAATTAAGCATCGTCAGGCTGGCTCTCGACTTTCATGCCTTTTGACAATCGCGTGTACATTTTGAGATTATATTAAAAGTATTCAGAAAGAGCCCCGATAAGTCCAACTTGCAATACACTCCCATACGGTTAATCATAAAGGAGCCGCCAGACCCATTGATTTCATGTCAAATGTTATATGATTTTGCAGTTTTACTCCCGGGGCGCTTTATACCAGTGTCTCAGGTGTTCAAACAAAATTCTGAGCATGGCCGTTAGAGGTACGGA
>CAZYHL010000025.1:13068-14284 GCA_964646795.1 uncultured Syntrophomonadaceae bacterium | reverse complement strand
GGGCATCTACCCCCGTTTCGGTAACAAAACGTTTGGCCTCCTCCGGATCCGTCATGAAGGCTTCCCTTTGATCAACAGAGATATCGTCTTCCGTACCGCCTATCTTACCGAGCTCCGCTTCCAGGGAAACTCCCGTAGCCCTAGCTACTTTCGCCACTTCCAGCGTGGCGCTTATATTCTCTTCCAGAGGCAGTTTGGATCCGTCAAACATGACGGAAGAAAAACCCTTACGAATACACATCATAACCTGGTCAAAGCTGGTACCGTGATCCAAATGAAGGGCAATGGGCACAGAAACAACTTCTGCCGCCGCCCTTACCATAGCTACTATGTAATCAATCCCGGCATAACGTAAGGCACCCTGACTTGCCTGCAATATTACCGGGGCTCTTTCTTCCTGAGCCGCTTCGACAATTGCCTGTACTATCTCCATGTTGTTGGTATTAAAGGCACCCACGGCATAGCCTTTTTTTTCTGCATCCGCCAAAACTTCTTTAAGGGTAAACAAGGACATAAGCAAATAACCCCCTTTAAGTGTTCCTTTAGGACTATTATAGTTCTTTCGTATTAACTTTCCAGGAATAGGTTAGATAGATACAGCCTTATTATCCAGCGCCGACAGTTGTTCTTTGATCGTATTCAGAAGATCTATAATGTCAAAAGGCTTGGTGATATGGCAACATGCTCCCTTCCGCAGCCCTTCAGCCAGAATATCCGGTTCTTCATAGGCAGTCATAAGCGCCACCAGGGTTCTGGGGCTGATTTTTTTAATTCTGCTTAAGGTCTCCATTCCGTCCATTCCCACCATTTTCATGTCCAGCAGAACCATATCTATAAACTCTTTCTTGATTACTACTAAAGCTTCTTCCCCTCCTGCCGCCGTGTAAACCCGGTAGTTGGCTGTTTCCAATACTTCCTTCAGTAGGCGTCGTATGCCTATCCTGTCATCGGTAACAAGAATCTTTCTCCCCTGCAATTCAAATCTCTCCTATCAGTAATCTGGCAACAATTACTATTCTTCAAGACTGCAAATATTCCTTTATTTAATTCTTGTCTTTTTTTGCTTTTAATTGGGGCTTCTTGTCGTATCGATGTCTTTGGCACGGTCAATAAATCCGGTAGTCCCGGAAATGTATACTCTAAATTCCTGCTATTGCCGCTGTTGAAGAGAATTATGACTGGCCTGCTCCAGGTTTTTAAAATAATTTAACCCGGC
>CAZYHL010000025.1:10320-13058 GCA_964646795.1 uncultured Syntrophomonadaceae bacterium | reverse complement strand
TTTTCACAAATTCCTGCCCGTTACCGGCAAGCCGCCGCCGATAAAGATTATGCTTGGCCTACTCCGATTTTTTTAAATAATTTAACCCGCCGGTATAAATTTATTCAGGGCACGCTAAACCTTATGTCTGTTTTTAAGAGAAAATAATTCCTTGTCCCATTAAAAAAGAAAACGCTCCTGCTCCGCGGCAGGAGCGTTTTCCCAGATTTCACTCAAATAAAAAAGCTTGGCTTGCTGCTAGTCTTCTTCCTGGGGTACGGGAGCATCTACAGGGCAAACTTCAGCACAATTGCCACAGTCAATGCATTCTTCCGGATCAATAACGTAAATATCCTCCCCTTCGCTGATAGCTTCCGTTGGGCATTCGGGTTCGCAGGCTCCGCAAGCGATGCACTCTTCAGTAATTACATAAGCCATTAATCATACCTCCTTAATAATAAAACTTAAGAACAATATATTATTAACCCCTGTCTCTGAAAATATTCCAGAAAACCTACTTCCCAACCTTAAGCGAGCTGCCGATAAAGTCCCGGAAGAGGGGATGGGGCCTGTTGGGCCGTGATTTAAACTCGGGATGGAACTGGGTGGCTACAAACCAAGGGTGATCCTTAAGCTCAACAATTTCAACCAGCCGCTTATCCGGGGACAAACCGCTGACGATAAGGCCCTCCTTGATCAAAGCATCCCTATAAAAGCTGTTAATTTCATACCTGTGCCGGTGCCGTTCGTAAACTATCTCCTCGCCGCCGTAAGCCGCAGAAGCCAAGGTGCCCTTAATTAGCTTGCAGGGGTAGGCTCCTAAGCGCATGGTCCCTCCCATTTCTCCCAGTCCCTTCTGCTCGGGAAGAAGGTCTATAACCGGGTAGGGGCTTTCCGGGTAAAACTCTGTTGAATGGGCTCCGTCATAGGCTAAAACATGACGGGCAAACTCAATGACGGAACAGTGCATGCCCAGACAAATGCCGAAAAAAGGAATCTTGTTTTCCCGGGCATATTTTACGGCCTGTATCTTTCCGTCGACTCCCCTGTCGCCAAAGCCTCCCGGGACGATAATGCCGTCCGCCCCCTCGAGATATTTCGCGGGGTTTTCTTTCTCCAGGTCTTCTGCTTGCACCCAGAGAATCTCCACCGCCGCATCATGGTAGAACCCGGCGTGAGCGAGGGATTCCGCCACGCTCATATAAGCGTCTTTTAAGGCCACGTACTTGCCTACTAGGGCTATTGTCACCTTTTTTTTCAAGGAATATATTTTTTGCACCATCTCCTGCCAGGCCTCAAAATCAGGTGTTCTCCCTTTAAGTCCCAGCTTTTCCACAACAATATTATCCAAGCCTTGCCTGTGCAAGGCCAAGGGAACTTCGTATATAGACTCGATATCCCTGTTCTCAATTACCTCGTTGGGGCTGGTATCACAAAAAAGCGCAATTTTTTCTTTAATGTCCTGAGAGAGGCTTTTTTCCGAGCGGCAAACAATAACATCGGGTTGAATCCCGATGCTGCGCAATTCTTTAACGCTGTGCTGGGTGGGCTTTGTCTTCAGTTCACCGGCTTTGGTAAGGAAAGGTACAAGGGTAACATGGATGTACAATACGCTTTCCCGGCCTATATCTCCCTTCATCTGGCGGATTGCCTCCAAAAAAGGCAGGCTTTCAATATCACCTACTGTTCCTCCGATTTCAGTAATCACCACATCAGGATTGCCTTCCTGAGCAGCCAGCTGAATGCGGCCTTTTATTTCATTAGTAATATGAGGTATCACCTGGACCGTGCTTCCCAGGTACTCACCTCTTCTTTCTTTATTGATAACCGACCAGTATATCTTGCCGGTAGTGATATTGTTGTTCTTGCTTAAATTCGTATTGGTAAACCGTTCATAATGGCCCATATCCAAATCTGTTTCGGCCCCGTCTTCAGTAACAAAAACTTCGCCGTGCTGGTAGGGACTCATGGTGCCGGGATCAATGTTAATATAAGGATCGTACTTTTGGATAATAACATTAAACCCCCTGTTTTTTAAAAGCCGGCCCAGGGAGGCGGCCGTAATGCCCTTGCCGAGAGAAGATGTAACGCCACCTGTAATAAAAATATATTTAGTCACTTTCCTTTCTCCTTTCTTTAATTTCCGCTAAAACTTTTGCTTCTTCTTATCTCGTCTCCCAGCGATAAAGAGTTCTCTTTTATTTCCATTATTCCTTTTTATACGATTAAATTTTTTAAAGCCGCCTATACTGATATCCCTCCCTTGCCTCCTTAAATATATAGCACCAGCTGTAATATTTATAGCTCAAAAAATGAGAATTTAAAATTTCTTAGGCTAAGTAATTTTTGGCAATCATATATTTAAGAGGACATGTATGTTATAATTTTTAACTGAACTTAGTATTTTTAGATAGTTTATTATCATTCAAACAGGTGGTGTTTACAAATGAGGTCCCGGATTTGGCGTATCCTCTTGATGGTTCTCCTTGTTCTGGGCCTGGCTTCAACAGGTTTTTTTGGCTTTTTTATCTATACCGTCTGGGGCTTGGAGGACATGCCTGAGCCAACCTCCCCCTTAGCCACTCATTTTTATTATGCTAATGGGGATCTTCTTGCTACCCGTTCCCTGGAAAACCGCGTGGAAATACCGCTTTCGGAAATGCCCCTTTATGCCCGGCAAGGAATAATAGCTATCGAAGACGAACGTTTCTATGATCATTTCGGCATTGACCTGGTCGGTGTTGCCAGAGCTGTCTGGG
>CAZYHL010000025.1:0-10220 GCA_964646795.1 uncultured Syntrophomonadaceae bacterium | reverse complement strand
CGTTTCTATGATCATTTCGGCATTGACCTGGTCGGTGTTGCCAGAGCTGTCTGGGTTAACCTCCAGGAAAGAAGAATCGCCCAGGGAGGCAGTACTATAACCCAACAACTGGCCAAAAACCTTTATCTTACCCATGAACGGACTTTTAGCCGGAAATTTCATGAAGCTGCTTTAACCCTCCAGCTTGAGCGAATATATACCAAAGACGAGATCCTGGAAAAATACCTGAATACAATTTATTTCGGGAAAGGAGCTTACGGCCTTGAAACAGCGGCTCAAGCCTATTTCGGTAAAAGAGCCCGGAATTTAACCTTGGCCGAATCCGCCTATCTTATAGGTATACCCCAACGGCCCTCCATGTCAGAGGAAAGAGCTCTCCAGCGTCAGGAAATTGTTCTGCGGCAAATGGCCAAGCTTGGTAATATTAGTGAGGAGGAGCTTCAGGAAGCACTGGAGGAAGAATTGGTCTTCTCCCAGGGTTCCTCAGAAAGCAACTCTCAGACCCGCTATTTCGTAGACACTGTAATCTACCGGGAGCTGGCTGACCTCTGGTCAAAGGATGCTGAATTAGACCTTCTTTACCAGGGAGGATTAAAGATATACACTACTTTAGATTATGATATGCAAGCTGCCGCTGAAAAAGCCTTTGCTAAAATGCCGGCCGTTTCCAGAGTTGATGAAAACGGTGTCCAGCAACCGCAAGGAGGGCTGGTGGCTATTGATCCGGCCACAGGCCATGTAAAAGCCATGATTGGCGGCCGGGATTACAAAGAAACCCAGTTTAACCGGGCCGTTGATGCTCGCCGTTCACCTGGCTCCGCTTTCAAGCCCTTTGTTTATGCTGCCGCTTTGGAACAAAAAGGTTATACCGCCGCCACCCAAATCGTCTGCGAGCCTGTTACTATTAATATTCCCGGCGCCGCTCCTTACGAACCCAGGGATTACGGCGGATCTTTCCACAACAAAGCTTTAACCCTCCGGGAAGCTTTAGCCGTTTCCTGCAACGTTTCGGCCATTAAAACCAATATGGCGGTTGGTCCCGAGCAAGTAGCGGCCTTTGCAGCAAGAATGGGGATTAAATCCCCGCTGGAGCCTGTTGTCAGCCTGCCCCTGGGCAGCAGTGACGTAAACGTCCTTGAAATGGTTACCGCCTACACTCCTTTTGCCAACAAAGGAATCAAAGTTGAACCGCTGTTAGTCACCAGAGTTGAGGATTCTAAAGGAAATGTCCTGCTGGAAAACCAAACCAGGCAGGATGCCGTTCTCGACGAAGGTATCGCCTTTATTATAACCGATGTGCTCAAGGATGTTCTGCAGACAGGCGGCACCGCTACCAGTACCGCCGCCTTGAAGGACAGGCCGGCGGCTGGGAAAACAGGCACGGCTCAAAATGAAAAAAGCGTTTATATGATCGGCTATACTCCTGATTTGGTAGCTGCTGTTTACGTGGGAGACGACGACCAGAATTATTCTCTGGCCAAAGGCAGCACCGGGGCTCAAACAGCAGCTCCCGTCTGGGCGGCTTTTATGGCTGAGGCGCTTAAGGATTTACCTCCCAGGGAGTTCGAACTGCCGGCTAACGTAGTGCAAAAGGAAATTTGTCCGGAGACAGGTCTATTAGCCAATCCCGCTTGCACGCATGAATCCTATTTTGAATATTTTATCGAAGGCACAGAGCCTACTGAGGCATGCGGCCCGGAAAACTGTTCCGGCTGTCAAAATCAATGGTGGTGGCCTTGGAATCCCTTCTTTTGGCGAAATTAAAAACCGCTTGAGTCTTTAAGCCTCTATAAAGGGCTCACTTCAAGAAAGGATTTGTTTCTCTTTCCTCGCCAATTGTTGTAACCGGCCCGTGGCCTGGATAGACTAAAAGGGCATCGGGCAGCACCATGAGCTTCTCTTTTATAGAGGCAATGATTTGTCGATAAGAGCCGCCGGGCAGGTCTGTACGCCCAATAGAGCCTGCAAAAAGAGTATCGCCGCTGAAAAGAAGTTTTTCACTCTTAATTGCTATGCAACCCTGGGTATGGCCTGGGGTATGGATTATTTCCAACCTCATATTACCCACCTCCAGCACCTCTCCGTCTTCTAGGTAATGGTCGGCCGGGGGAAGCTCAATCTGGCCGGCAAAAAAAGACAGGCTGGCATGAGGTTTTCGCCATAGGTCTTTGTCTCCGGCATGAAGGAGCACGGGTGCCCCCGTGGTTTTTTTAATTTCGGCATTGGCGCTCACATGGTCAATATGGCCGTGGGTGTTGATGATATATTTAACTTTTATTTCTTCGTCCTCCACCACTCTAAGGATCTGCTGGCCTTCTGCCCCGGGGTCAATTATAACCCCTTCCATGGTTTGAGAGCAGGCGGCTATGTAACAATTGGCAGCAAAGGAACCTACTTCCAGTACCCGTAGAATCAAATAAACAGCCCCCTTAACAAGTGCTTGGGTAATCCCAACAATATTTTGACATAGGTAACTAAATTCCTGCTTACACAGAAAGAATTTCCCTCATAACGTTTTTTAAACGCAAAAAAACCGCTCCCCCAGCTTGCTACTTATGGTAGGGATGCCGGTTTAAGATAGTAAAAACGCGGTATAGCTGCTCCAGGAGCAGCAGGCGAAAGAGCTGATGCGGAAAAGTTAAAAGAGAAAAAGAAAGGCTAAGGTCGGCCTCTTTGATTAACGCAGGTTCAAGGCCCAAACTGCCGCCAACAAGAAAGGTGATATTGCTTTGCCCTCCGGCGGCTATAGCCCCCAGCCGCGCAGCTAGTTCTTTTGAGTCGAGGCGCTGTCCTTTTCTGTCTAAGGCGATTACGTAAGACGCAGCGGGAAGCAACTCTCGAATTGAGGCTGCTTCCCGCCTAAGAATCATGTTTTTTCTTTCCGGCCTGATATTTTCCGAGGGACATCCCTCATCCTTGACTTCAGCTATTTCCAGCTTTGCATAAAATTTAAGCCTTCTTTTAAAATCTGCAATGCCTTCTTTTAGATAGCCCGGCCTGATTTTCCCCACGGCAATAATTTTAATCCGGATAATATCTTTCATCCTCCTGTAAGCCGGTTAAATCAAACTTGCCCCTTACCTATTCCGGTATTTCCTCCAGAGTTAACATCACTGCCATCTCTTTTCTTTCCCGGACAAGTTTCAATTCCACCTTGTCCCCGGGCCGATGGTCAAAAAGAATCTGCCTCAAACCATCAAAGCTTTTAACATCCTTGCCCGCCAACTGAAAAATTATGTCACCCGGTTTGATTCCGGCCCGTTCGGCGGGGCTGCCGGAAACAACTTCCACAACAATAATGCCGTGAGAAACAGGAAGCTCCATCTCTTCGGCTGTTTCGGGAGTAATGGGATCTGCCTGATCAATAGTAACTCCCAAGAAGGGACGGTTAATACGGCCATTTTCAATGAGTTCCTGCACAATATCCCTGGCTATGTTGCTGGGGATGGCAAAACCCATACCCTCAAATCCCTGGATGATGATCTTAGCCGAATTTATACCAATTACTTCCCCTCTCAGGTCAACAAGGGGGCCGCCGCTGTTGCCGGGGTTTATGGCCGCGTCTGTCTGAATAAAGGGCAAGCGGTATTCCGCCTCATCTATAAACCTTTCCGTAGCGCTGATTACCCCCTGAGTCACCGACTGCTGAAAGGCCAGCCCCAGAGGATTTCCGATGGCTATGGCTATTTCCCCCACTTGAAGCTTGCTGGAATCGCCGAAGGTCGCCTGCGGCAGGCCTTCTTTGGCAACCTTGAGAACGGCCAGGTCGGTGAGGGGATCTGCGCCGACTATTTCCGCTTTAATCTCTTCGCCATCAGCAAATATGACATATACTTCCGTAGCCTGATCGATTACATGGTAGTTTGTTGCTATAAGTCCGTCGGAACGTATAACCACGCCGGACCCGGAACCAACTTCCCGCAACTGTCTGGCGCCGCTGAAAAAATCGTAGGTGATTCTTCTGTTAGAAATCCCTACGACCGCAGGGGTTACTTTTTGAACGGCGCGGATAACCGCCGTATTCTGATGTTCCGGCAGCACATAGTTATTCTCTGGCTCATCATCCTCGCCGATCGGATTTTCACTCGCCGGCGGCTTTAGAGGGAATGCTCCCGCTGCCTGCAAGTAATAATAGGCGGTAAAAACAGTTAAAAGGCTTCCCAAAACCGCGCCAAGGAACACCGGGAAGGCCGCTTTTAAAAAACTGGGTCTTTCAAACCTATCAAAACCTTTTAACAATTTATCCATCCCCTCCCACTCTAAGCGTTTCTTTTTATTATTATAATAAAACAGCCGCTTTATTACAAGCAGCCTGTCAAATGGCGAATATCGTTGTACAATATTAACGTCGCTTTTTTTTCGGTAAGAATAAGGCCGCTTAAGGAGGCAGGCAGGACAGGAAAGAAACCGGGATTTTTTTTGAGGCTGAACAAGACAAAGGTTAAAAATCCGTTAATAAACCTGGCGTGGCTGACAAGAAGGAAACAGGCGCTTTCCGACATGCGGCCGAAAAAAGCTTTGGTTACAGCAAGGCGCCTTTGAAAACAAGCCGCCTGCTCCGCCCCCGGTATGGCAGTATGATGTCCTGCGGCTATTTCAGCCCCCAGATACGGATAGCGGCGCACGACCTCAGGCCGGGTCAGGCCTTCAACTATTCCAAACCCATACTCCCTGAACAGGGGCTGGCAGCTAAGGGGCAACCCCAGCTTTTTGGCCGCCGCACTGCCAGTCGCGCGGGCTCTGGTTAAATCACTGGTAAATATGCCTTCCAGGGGATAAGCGGTTACCGCTTCGGCCAGAGCCAGAGACTGTTTTTCCCCTCTCGCACTTAAGGGATAATCTGTCTGTCCCTGAAACCTGTTTTCCGCATTAGCTATAGTCTCGCCGTGCCGGGCCAATAGAAGCAGCACACTCCTTGCCCCCCTTGGCATTTAATCGACTCTTTCCACTTTGACTCCCAGGCAGGCCAAGCGATCTTCGATCTTTTCGTATCCTCTGTCTATATGGTTGAGACCATTTACTTCCGTTACGCCATGGGCAACTAACCCCGCAAGAATGCAGGCGGCGCCCGCCCGCAGATCCGTTGCCTTAATCGGACAGCCTGATAAAGAGGCTCCCCCTTTAACAAAGGCGGTACGCCCTTCTACTTTTATCTCTGCTCCCATCCGTTTCAATTCATCCACATGCCGAAACCGGCCCTCAAAAACATTCTCGGTGATAACGCCGGTTCCTTTAGCCTGGGTTAAAAGAACCATTATCAACGCTTGCAGGTCAGTAGGGAAACCCGGATAAGGCAAAGTCTTGACATCGACAGCATTTAAAGCACCATTCCCTTTTACATAGAGAGTGTCTTCACCCACCTCCACACAGGTTCCCGTTTCTCTAAGCTTGGCAATTACGGGATCTAAATGCTTCGGTATCACGTTTTTCAGCAGCACTTCCCCGCCTGTGGCGGCGGCAGCTACCATGTAAGTGCCCGTTTCTATCCTATCAGGGATTATTGAATAGACACCGCCTTTTAAAACCTGTACGCCGTCTATTTTTATTATATCCGTCCCGGCCCCCCGGACATTAGCCCCAATTGTGTTAAGGAAATTAGCCAGATCGACTATTTCAGGTTCCTTGGCACAATTCTCGATAATAGTCCTTCCCTGTGCTTTTACGGCTGCCAGCATGGTGTTTACTGTGGCTCCCACGCTTACCACATCCAGGTATACCTTGCTGCCGGTTAATTTTTCCCCTTTTAATTCGACGACACCATGTTCCAAGTTGATAGCTGCACCCAAGGACATAAATCCCTTGATATGCTGGTCAATAGGCCGCGGGCCTAAATCGCACCCTCCCGGCACAGGCACTTTCCCGTAACCGAATTTTGCCAGCAGTGCTCCCATCAAGTAATAGGACGCCCTCATTTTTTTAACCAGTTCATAAGGCGGCATTACGGGCTTAACATTGGATGGGTCGACGGTAATACTGTTATTAGGGCCGAGAGTTACTTTAGCCCCGATTTTTTCCATTATTTCTGCCTGAATATAAATATCACTGATACTCGGGGTGTTTTCAATCGTTACCGGTTCTTCCGCAAGCAAAGCGGCAGGGAGGATAGCCAAAGCAGAATTTTTAGCGCCGTTGATTTTTAATGCACCTTTTAGAACTGCAGGGCCTCTTATTATAATTTTACCCATTTTCAGCCTCCATTGCCTTGTTGTCATAAAAAATAGCTTTTTTTAATTTCTCTATTGATGAATTAATTCCTTTTTTTAAATAAATTTCGTTATCAGTCTGAGTAAATTCCCTTTATTCTATCTCGCCGCTGTAAGCGTTCACATACACTTTTTTCCCATTGCTGAGCACAACCCGCCAAACAGGCAGGGCATCCCATTTTTGAGCGTCATATTCTTTGGTGTAGTAACCAAGGCTTACATCCGTTATGTCCCGTTCTCCCAGGACCGCCCTCCCTTGTACATCCAGAAAAGATAGCAAAGCCTGGGTTGCGGGGATAACCAAAGGGCTCTCCTCTTTAAACTCCAGAGGTTCCAACCAATAATAACTCATTTCGACAACGTGACCTGCTTTGAAATGAAGATTTATATAGGATCCATAAATGGGCACTCCTTCGAATTCTTGGTAGAAAGAAACCTCCTCTTCTTCCGACCAGGTAGGGTATACAGCATCGAATCTGGCATCCTCCGGCAAAACGCCTTTCTGACGTAAAAATTCTTCGCCCAACCACTTAAGGTCTTCTTCCTCGATGTCTTCTTCAGAGACTACATTGGGATAGCGATATATTACCTGCCCATTCTTGCCAAATTCAAGGGTTTCGCCTTTAAAAAAGTATAGGCCTCCGCTTAAATTATCTTCTTGTTTGATAAACCGGGCTTGTCCGCCGGGGAAAAAAGCATTCAAAAAATCGTCCTTGTCGGCTGCAGCCGCATTAACAGACAGAAGGGCGGCTCTTTGCGCATGGCGGGGCAAATCTGTTTTCAGGTAATAGCCTTGTTCTTCGAGCAGGTTCTTGACTTCCTCCACTTCCTGGGCGCTGATGCTGCTGTACGGATAAGAAATCTCCGGCTTTCTCCATATCTGTGCCGCCAAATAAAAGTTCAAGGCCAAAAAAGCAAAAATCAAGACAACTTTTGCCCGGGACAAGTCCACCTGTTTCCCCCCCTTATTCGAAAGTGATAAATTGAAAAATGTTACCGTTAAAAGCATTCATGACCAGGGCTCCGGCTCCATCTACTTCCACCACCCAGGCCGGCCATAACTCTATATCCTCCTCCAAGCCGTCAAGTGAATAATAACCAATATAAAGATCTTTCAGCCTGATTTCCTGTTCGGGCTCTTTATCGGCCAGATAAGCAGCACCTTTGGCAATAGCCTCCCTGCCGGAGATTATCATGTTTTGAAAGGAGCCCTCTTGAGAAGGGATAATAATCCGTCGATAGTAGGAATATGCTCCCCTTTGCGTTAAGTTTAAATTTAGACAGCCGTCGGATGATAAAAGAGGCAGCCCTTGATAGTAAGAACGAAAAAACAATTGGCCTGGGCTGCTGCATCGGTCCGCCCAAAAATATAAATTTGGGGGCCAGCCGCCGTAAAGGGCTATTAATTCGCCTGCCGTCTCCAAGGCCTCGTCTCCTGTGAGAACTTGGCCAATATAGGAGGCCATAGTATATTCCATAGCCCCGTGGGGGTAAAAACGTACCCCTCTGGAGCCGTCTGTGTAAATAATGGCACCGTCCCTTTCTTCAAATCGCCGGACCTTGGAATCGTCGGCGAATAAAATCTTAACGAGCCTTTCGTCATCAAGCTTTTCCTTATCTCCAGGAAAGACCACCATGGTGGTTTCCCTTTCCGGCAGGTAAATGTCTCCGGCAATGTTGACGTTATAATCGGCCGGCAAGTCATCCTGCCCTAAAAGGCGGCATTTATAATCCCTGCCGGCGGAAAAATACGGCTCAAATAACATTGAAAGAAAGCCTTCTTCAAGAAGGCTCATAAAATACCCGCCTTCAGTATTTGCAAGCCAGACCTCTTTTCCTTTAACCGGCATAAAAACCTTTTGGGCTTTAATTTCTTGTTCCCAAAAATCAACGCATTTAATACCGTAAGGATAAGCATAGCTAAAAAGCAGACCTGGTTTTTCAGTGGCTTGCAGCCATTCCTTTTCCGTCACCTCCTGAAGGGCTGTCAGTCCCTGATCCACATCTTCTTTCAGCTTTTTAACAGCTTCTTGGTACAACATCTGTTCCGGGTAGAAAATATTAAATTCGCCTTTTCCTGATACAGCAACAATTTTTTCGGGTAAGATTATTTCCGCCAGAGTTCGTGACTGGGTAAACTGAATCTTTTCGGACGCTAAGTATTTGCTTTCTTCATAAGAAGGATTTAAAAACCAGAGAATAAAAGAAAGAACTAAGCTTAAAATTACCATGCAAACCAAAATAATACTTTTGGTGCTTTCCTGCATTAGAGAACGCCTCCTTTTTCTTCCCCTGTCTCTCGGGGAAGAGTAAAGAAAACCGATGTTCCCTGCTTCAAGCGGCTTTCGAGCCAAATCCTGCCGCCATGGGCTTCAACAAGCTTCTTGGCGATAGCAAGCCCCAACCCCGTACCCCCAAATTGGCGGGAACGAGCTTTATCTACCCGGTAAAAACGTTCAAAAACCCTGCCCGTCTCATCGGGAGGAATTCCTTGGCCTGTATCATTAACACAAATAACGATTTCCCTGTCTTCCGGAAGTGCTGTCAGAGTAATCTTCCCGTTGCTCGGAGTATATTTATAGGCGTTGCTGAGGATGTTAATTAAGACCTGTTTAACTTTATCCCTATCGAAGGTAACCGTAGGTAAAACCGGAATGTCAATTTCTAGACCCGGCGAGTCAGTATTAGAAAAGCTAAACTGAATATCCCTGGCAGTTTCCCGCAGCAAGTCTTCTAAATCACCCTCCTCTAAATGCCAGCGCAGCTGACGGTCGTCAAGGCGGGAAAGAACCAGCAGGTCTTTAACGAGACGCACCATTCTGTCCGTTTCACTATCGACCACATTTAAAAAAGTGCGGCAAGTGCTTTTGTCTTCCATGGCGCCGTTCAACAATGTTTCTACATAACTCTTAATAGTGGTCAAGGGCGTTTTCAATTCGTGCGAAACATTAGTTACAAACTCCTGCCGGTTTCGCTTCAGTTCCTGCTCCTTTGTAATATCCTGGAGGACCACCAGCAAACCCAGCAAGTTTCCTTGTTCAGCTCTGAAAGGAGCAATATGTGCTTTAATATATCGCTGAGTGGTGCCGGTCAGAATTAATTCCCGGGTTTCCTGCCCTTCCGCAAGCAACAATGTCATCAGCTCATGCCGGGGAAAAAGGGAAAAGATGCTATTTTCCCCCAAAATCTTTTTGGCGGCCGGGTTCAGTTGAATTGTTTCCCCCTGCTGGTTAACAGCCACCACTCCGTCATTCATATAATTGAGGATGCCTTCTACCTTTCCTTTTTCGGCGGCGATTTCTTTAAGGGTATCTCTAAGCTTTGCAGCCAGATAATTAAACATATTCCCGAGTTGGCCTATTTCATCCGTAGATTTTACATCTATCTGCTGCTCGAAATCGCCTCCGGCCATTTGCGCGGCCCGGGCGGTAACAGCCTGGATAGGCTGCGTAATGCTTTTAGCCAGGATAAAACCCAAAATTACAGTTAAAATCAGCACAAAAGAAGCTACCGTCATAAAGATACGTTTGACCTGGTTTACTGTTTGATCTACAGCTTCCAGGGAAGAAATAACGTAAAGCACGCCTAATACATTGTTGCCATTTTTTATGGGAAGGGCTAAAAACTTATACCTTGCCTGCAACCGTGAATTATACCTTATTGCTTCTCCCATCATGCCTGATAGAGCCCTGGATATTTCATCCTGAAAAATCCTTTGCCCGGGAATAAAGGAATTTTCGCCCGAACCGGTAATAACCCTGCCGTGGGAATCCAGAAGAGTTATTTCCGTTCCCGATTGCATTGAAAAATCTTTAATCAAGGGAAAGATATCTTTTTCATCCAGTTCCCCCATAAGATGCCTTTGCAGAAGGCCCGCCAAAAGGTTCCCCTGGGCTTCTATACTTTCTAGGTGGTTGCTTAAATGGTATTTTTCAATAGCATGGAAGAGATATGTTCCGAATACTTGAATAGCAAGGAGGCTTAAAAGCGAATAAACGATGGCTACCTTCCAGTGCA
>CAZYHL010000024.1:2116-14396 GCA_964646795.1 uncultured Syntrophomonadaceae bacterium | reverse complement strand
GACTGTGACTACACAAGAATCAGTCACCCCATTGCTACGTCCGATTTTTCAAGTGACATCGAGCAGTACTGCAAGGCAAAGTATTCGCCATTCAATATAAAAAATAGCGGCAGGCAGGGGTATCTTTTTAAATTGGATCGTAACCTCGCTAAGATATTTATCCTCGCTACAATCAAGAAGAATGGGGATCTTGCCGATGTGGAGTATATTGAGCGGTTCTTGGCGGAGGGGGCGGATAATATTAGTTTTACGAGAACATGATAGAATTATACACAAGTTGTTATAATGGAACAGGGTGTGAAGCGCTTAGCGATTCGGGATCTGGAGACCGAGGAAGTGCTAGGAGATTATGAGGCGGATCAGATTAAGAAGAAATTGGTGATCTATGCAATATTGGCAATGCCGGCGAGAAACGAAATCAAAAAAGATTCATCTTTCACATCGATCGAGGCAGCTAGTACACCTCAAATGTGCTAGAAGACCTTTCGTAACAGTGTAAGATGCGCTAGAGTTTTTCGCGGATGAGAATGCATGGTCCGAAAGTTTCTTTGACACGAAGAATAAGGAGCTGATCCATTGGATGCACTACGAAACGAAAGAATCTGTCCGGGCGGTTGTATTCGAATATGTTTATTAATTCTATAATGTGAAGAGAATTCATAAGAGACTGGGATATATGTCTCCGATCGAATACCTCCGATCATTGAAATAGAGGGTTTGGTACAGGTAGCATAGCAAATTGACGATAAAAAGGTTGATGACCTCTAGTTGGTAGTTTAAGAGAGGAGGAAATGTCCTTTGTGGTGCAAAACATGCAATAGAGAAACAAACGAAGAAATCTGCGAACTTTGTAACAAGCTAACAGAGCAGGACGTTCCCGTTGCAGTTTATTGGTGCTCAGAATGCCGTGTTCCTATTATCAAATATGCGAATGAAATTGACCGTGAAATATGTCCTGGATGCCAAGGAGTGACGGAATACCTTTGTGCGGATTTACGCCCAGTATTCCCAAAAGAACGCTTGCTATTTGAGATCATTCAGGGCAAGCCTTTATCGTATTTGAACAGTAGTGTGTGGGCGTCAAACAATCGTTATTATATTGACGGAAATACTGTAACGCTTACAGTTAAATCATATTCAAAACATCATATTGCCGAAATTCAAGAACAACTTGAAAAGTATCAAGGACAAAACAGTTACGCCTTCTTTAGCGAAAATATTAATATATTTGTGCAAAATAACAAGGCCCATTTGAATTATATAATTGATGAAGCCTATACGTTTATTAAGCAGACTGCCACTCAATATCCTAGAGAGAATGTAGTAATTTCTTTCTCGGGCGGAAAAGATTCTACAGTGACCGCAGATCTTACTGTAAGAGCGCTCTCAGATCCATATCTAGTGCATATATTTGGTAATACTACGCTTGAGTTCCCACTGACTATTGAGTATGTCGAGCGATTCAGAAAAGAAAATCCTAAAGCGATATTAAAAACAGCCATTAACAGAGAACAGGATTTTTATAATGTATGTAAGGATATTGGTCCTCCGGCAAGAATGCTTCGTTGGTGCTGTACTATGTTTAAAACAGGACCGATTACACGAGTCCTTAATAGTATGTATAAAGATAAGGACATACTTACATTTTACGGTATCCGAAAATGTGAGTCAGTCAGTCGAAGCAAGTATAATCGTGTTGAGGACAATGCTGAAACAGTAAAAATAAACAAACAAAAAGTTGCATCACCTATTTTCTATTGGATCGATCTTGATATTTGGCTATATATCCTTGGCGAGAATGTAGATTTTAACGACGCATATCGTTTAGGATACGACCGGGTTGGATGTTGGTGTTGTCCGAATAACAATGAACGTGCCGAATTTCTGTCTAGGCTCTACATGTCTGATCAGTACGAAAGATGGCATGAGTTTCTTGTCGACTTTGCAAAACGCATTGGTAAACCAGACCCAGACAATTACATTGATTCAGGAAAGTGGAAGGCGCGTCAAGGTGGTAATGGATTGAAATCAGCGCAAGATGTAAAACTAAAATTTACAAACTGTACGACAGAAGAAAATGCAAAAGTATATCAGTTATACAAGCCAATTGATGATAGCTTATTTGAGCTATTTATACCCTTTGGACGCATTGCACCTGAGTTAGGGCGAAAACTAATTAATGAAACTATAGTTGTTGATATTCGAACTGGTACGCCGATAATATCCATTCAACCATTTGCACAATCGGGATATGAGTATTCCGTCAAAATCAAAACAATGAATGTTGCCAAACATGACGACCTACATCGTATGGTAGGATATCAAATTCGTAAATTTAACTCCTGTCGCGGATGTTTGAAGTGTGAGTCACTCTGCCGCTTTGGGGCAATTACTATAGTCGGTGGTGTATATCATATTAACGAAGCCAAATGTAAACGATGCAAGATGTGTGTAACTGCTAAATTTTTAAATGATGGCTGTTTGATGGGAAAGTATTTAAGGACAAAGGGGTAGGTAAGTATGAAGTTTCGAGCACATGATACATTCTTTATTCGAAAAGGGTGGCTCAGTAAGGGCATGAGGAATGTGATAGCCTCCCCGGATGTGTTCGTTAGTCGTGAAAACAATCCAATGGATGTGTTAGGCATTGGCGCAAACATGGTAAAGGCTTTAAGATACTGGCTTGTAGCAGTTGGTTTGACTTCGGAACACTATAATGGTAGACGGGAGCAGAAACCTACCGCTTTCGGCAGTGTCGTCTATAAAAATGATCCGTATTTTGAGGAGCTGGGTACTCTTTGGCTATTACATTATCACCTTGTAAAGGCAAATGTAAGCCAGGATACTGAAGCAACTGCTTGGTGGTACTTTTTCAATGAATTCCGTTTGAGCGAGTTTACTAAAGATGATTTCGTCACACAAATTAATAAGTTTCTTCGAAACAGCGATGAAGGCGAAAAGCCAGACCGAACTTTAGAGGACGATTATAATTGTATTATAAACACATATATACCTCGCATGAAATCAAATCCCGAAAAGGCTAATCCGGAAAGCAACATTGACTGTCCGCTCGGTGAATTGGGATTGATAGACATTGCTAACAAGAAAGCAAAGCTTTATAAAAAAAGTGCTCCACCTAAGGATTCTCTACACCCACTAATTGTGCTTGCGGTTATTGTTGAGAAGGCACAAGGGGCAAAAGAAATCCGAATTTCGTCGCTTCAGAACGATTTCGGAAATATCGGTAAGGTTTTCAATTTGGATATTATCAACTTGACCTCATTACTTTACAAAATTGAGCTTTTGGGGCATATCAAGGTTGTTCGCACCGCAGGACTTGATGTAGTGCAGATCAAGACGAATTGGGATTTCATCCGCTGCATCGAAGAATATTACATTGCCATCAATGGATAAGTCCCAACAAGGAGAAATGCCTTCTATGAGTGGAATGATTGAAATCGCAAATGGTTTTCAAACTTCAATAAATATTGCCTATGATCTAAACAATGAAGTAAAGGTTAGAGGCTTTATTCCAACACAATCAAGTCTTGATATCATTGGTGATGTACTACTTTCAACTTCGCCGACATCTACGCAAAGAGCCAGGATTCTCATCGGCGCATATGGAAGAGGGAAATCGCATATTATTTTGGTTTTGTTAGCCTTGTTATTCAAGAAAGATAAAGGATTATTTGGCCCACTTCTGGAAAAAATGAAATACAATAACCCCCTATTGTACGAATATGTTTTCGAGTATCTTAAAAGTGATCAAAAAATATTGCCTATTATCGTTCGTGGTAGCAGTACAAGTCTTACACAATCATTTCTCAGCGCATTACATCAAGCGCTCAATAGTGAAGGCTTTTCTGATCTTATGCCTGAGACGCACTTTAAGGCAGCTGTAAATCAAATTATTGTTTGGAAAAATAACTATCCTCAGACTTATGAGAAATTTGCACATTTCATAAGCAAATCAACTGCTGATTTTATACTTGCATTAGATGAATATGATGTTAGTGCTTATGAGGAATTTGTTCAGATATATCCAGACTTAACTTCAGGAAGTGTTTTCAATCCTTTTCTTGGCTTCGATATTGTTGACTTGTATGAAAATATTACATTCAAACTTAAAGACAAAGGATATAGCGGTATTTATGTAGTTTATGATGAATTCAGCAAGTATTTAGAATCTAGCATAACTACTGCAACGAATAGCGATATTAAGTTATTACAGGACTTCGCAGAAAAGTGTGATAGAAGCGGAAACAAGCAGATGCACCTCATGCTGATCAGCCATAAGGATATAGCAAATTACATAGATAGTAGCTTGCCTAAAGATAAAGTCGATGGCTGGCGAGGTGTTTCTGGACGCTTCAAACATATGAGTCTACACAATAATTACTCGCAGATGTATGAAATTATCACTGCAGTCATTCAAAAAAACAAAGATGTTTGGTGCAGCTTTAAAACTAAATTTCAGAAACGCTTTGATGATCTAAAAGAAAGATACACAAAGAACGGACTACTTAATAAGTTTGATCAAGAGGAAGTTGATAACGCTGTAGAGGGCTGCTATCCATTACACCCGATCTCAACATTTATTCTGCCGCGCTTATCTGAGAAAGTGGCTCAAAATGAGCGCACTCTATTTACGTTTCTATCATCTGAGGATAGGTTTACACTCTCTGCATTCTTGAAACTGGAAACAAGTGAGTTTGCTTTGCTTACTCCGGATTTAATATATGATTATTTTGAGCCTTTATTCCGTAAAGAACCGTATACGAGTGATATCCATAAAATGTATAAATTGACAGCAAGTGTACTGCAAAAAATCGAGAACCAATCATTTCAATCGAAAATTGTCAAAACGATTTCCCTTATTTATCTGGTGGAGCAGTTTGAGAAGTTACCACCTGTTGTTGATGTAATAGTTGATGCTTTTAGAGATTCAGTTATTGATCAGAGAGAGATCCACGAAGCACTGAATGCGCTTATTGAAAACGAGTGTGTTGTTTATTTAAAAAGGAGCAATCACTATTTAAAGATTAAGGAAACTAGTGGTGAAAATATTAATGATGAAATTTTAAAATATATACAAAAGCGGTTGTCAAATACTAGCGTGATTGAAATATTAAATAGCTCAACATATGATAGCTTTTTATACCCTACCGCATACAATGACGATCATGACATCATCAGGTATTTTGAATTCACTTTTATAAATAGTGAGGACTACTGGCAAACTGAGAACTGGAACCAGCGAATTGCATATAGCAATGCAGATGGTGTATTATTTGCGATCGTTCCAAATAATCAAAACGAGATTGATCTGATTCGCCATAGTATCCAAAACAAAACAAATACGCTTAGTCGAATTGTTTTTGTTCTACCTAAATTATATTCAGACATCCAAAAAGATGCTCTTGACTACGCTGCAGTTTTAGCTCTAAAGAATGAAGCACGGGGAGATGATATTCTCAGTGATGAATATGACATCTATGCCGAGGACTTATCAGAAGTTATAGTGAGTTATATCAATGACTTTATGCGTCCTGAAAATGGTAATGCCTACTATTTCTATTGCGGAGAACAACATAACTACCGGCGAAAGGCACAGCTCTCAGGCTTGCTTTCAGATATCTGTAATAGATTATTTTACAGAACACCGATTATTAATAATGAGTCTGTCAATAAAAACGAGCTTTCAACTGTTGCCATCAACAGCCGTACAAAAATTCTTACGGGGCTTCTTGCTAATGAGATGTTACCAAACATTGGATTGGCAGGGACAGGTCAAGATGTGTCGATAATGCGTAGTACGCTTGTCCAAACTGGAATATTACTTAATGTAGATTCTAATCCGGTCATTGAACTTGAGCCTGCTAATGAGAGAATGCATGAAATGATATCTGAAATCGTCTCTTTCTTTTCCGAAATGGCAGCGTCGAATGGCGGTGCTCAATTCAAATCATTATACGATAAGCTAACTTTACACGATTATGGCTTTGGACTGAAAAGAGGCGTTATCCCGATATATATTGCCGCCGTAATAAACCGTTACAAGAAAAACCTCGTTGTTCTCTTTCGGGGTAACGAGGTAAAGATAACACCAGAGCTTTTAAATGATATTAACGAATCACCAAATAATTACTCGGTAATTCTTGAGGATTGGAACGAAGAAAAAGCACAATACATGGCCCAACTTGAAAAGATATTTTCTGAATACACAAGAGAACATGAGAAAGCTTTCAATAGCTTTACATATATTCTACTTGCGATGAACCATTGGTATCTCTCATTGCCGAAATATGCAAAGGAAATGACCAATTTTTATGAGGCTGATGGGTCAAGTCAGAAAATCGATGTTGCAAAGCGCAAGTTTGTCAACAGTTTAAAGCAGTTGGATGTTAACCCACGAGAATTCTTGTTCGAAAAAGTATTTTCCATTTTTAATATGAGTGGCTTTAACACTTGTATTGTTGATAATATCGCTGCCTGTAAAAAAATATATGATTGCGCCATAATAAATTTGATTCATGCACTAAAAATCAGAGTCAAAGAGATATTCGCCAAGCGTGGCGTTAATGGCAGTTTATCATCTGTCATTAAGGATTGGTATGAATCATTAAGCGAGCAAACTCGGCAAACCTTATACTCAAGTAATGAGAATAGGATTCTCGAACTAATGGCGAATGTTACCAGCGATGAAAGTGCATTTATACAGAGGCTCTCTAAGGAGGTTACGTTTTTTAGACTTGAAGACTGGAATAGTGATACTGTAGATATATTTTTACGTGATCTTCAAACCTTCAAACAAATTATTGAGGATTATAACTTTAAAAAGAAAGAAGAAGATGAAGGAACAACATCATATGAAATAATCTTTACAGATGCAAATGGAAACAGAGTGCCTAAGCGCTTCAATAAGACCACATATAGCGACAGAGCAAAGTTATTGTTCAATGAAATGGAAACACATCTTGATGATTACGGTCAATCGATATCAGAAAAAGAAAAACGTCAAGTACTGATCGAATTGCTTGAGAAGTTATGTTAGGAGTGGATTATGGCATGAATTCAACAGTGTATTTTGATAATGCTGCTACTACTTTCCCAAAACCGGAAGTGGTTTATGAGTTTATAGATAAATTTTACCGTGAATGCGGTGTGAACGTTGGGCGCGGTCAACACAAATTGGCATCTAGAGCGAATGTACTAGTTGAGGAAACAAGAAATTTGCTACTTGATCTGAACCATTGCCCAAATAGGAAGGTGATTTTCACACCAACTGCTACGGAAGCACTAAACATTGTTTTAAGAGGAATCAGTGTCAGAGATAATACCAATATATACCTTTCCCCGTTTGAACATAATGCAGTTACTAGAGTAATTCAACTTCTAAGCCAATCACATAAATTGAACGTAAATACTCTCTCCTTTGACAACGCTATGTTTACTTATGACATTAATGGAATTAGGCACCAGTTTGCGAAAGCCAAACCAGAGGTTGTTGTAATTAGCCATGCGAGCAATGTTTGTGGCGTGGTTGCACCTATTGCCGAGATATTTGCTTTGTCAAAATCCTATGGAGCCGTAAATATTGTTGATATGTGCCAAACAATGGGCTTGATTGATACAAGCCTAAATAATGAAAATATTGACTATGCAATTTTTGCAGCGCATAAAATGCTGTATGGTGCATTGGGATTAGGGGGATTTATATGCAAATCTGATGCTAGGCCGGAGCCACTATTATATGGTGGGACGGGTGTAGATTCCGCGAACGCATCTTTGCCTATATCAATACCCGAAAGGTACGAAGTAGGTAGCCCTAACATCGCTGCAATTGCCGGATTGAATGCAGCACTGAAGTGGATTAATTCGATGAGTATCAATTCAATTTACGAAAAAGAGCAGTCGAATCATAAACAATTACTTAATTTACTTCAGAAATATAATAATATTCGAATAATATCACCGATTGAAATTGATAAGGGAATCGGTGTGATATCATGTGTTTTCGATGGATATAGTAGCGATAATATTGGTCAGATTCTAAGTGATCATAATATAGCTGTCCGGACAGGATTACATTGTGCACCAAGCGCACATCGTTTCTTGGGAACTTTTCCTGCTGGTACAGTTCGATTTAGTATCAGTTACTTCAATGATGACAAGGACTTTAGCCATCTTGATGAAGCTCTCACATATATTTATGACAATTCGTAAAGATTAACTAAACTGAAAGGATGCTTTACATGTTTATATCAATTAACCGATTTTGATTAGGATGAGGTGTAAAACGAATAAATACTAATATAATAATATTATTGATTCGGAAAGGAGTGACATCATGAGTTTAAAGGACATTTCGTTGAAAACTGAGTATCGCTCATTATTGCACAATGTAATTAATGAGTTCTATGTTCCCGTTCTAAAACAATCTGTGCTGTATAAACGAGCGGTTGGTTTTTTCTCTTCATCGGCTCTAGTTGATTTGGCTTCTGGTATTAGCGGACTTGTAGAAAATGGCGGAAAAATCCAGCTTATAGCTTCTCCAAGACTATCGCCGGAGGATGTTGCGGCGATCAATGACGGACTGCGTAGAAGAGATGAGGTTATTGAAGAAGCTCTACTTAGGGAGCTTCGTACCCCCAATGGAAAATTTGAAAAGGCCCGGCTCAATTTGCTCAGTAACTTGATTGCTGCAGGCAGACTAGACATCAAAATAGCCTTTCTTGAAACAGACAACTTAATTGGAATGTTTCATGAAAAGGTCGGATTAATGTATGACAAGGAAGATAACATTGTGGCTTTTACTGGATCGATGAACGAAAGTTCAAACGCTTTTTCCGTAAATTATGAGGCTATTGATGTATATACTTCATGGACACAGGATGAAGAGCGCGTTTTAAATAAACAGGCAGCTTTTAATGCTATGTGGAATGACTACGAGCCAAGCATTCATGTTGTTTCATTCCCTAATATAAAAACCGAAATCTTAAGCAGATATCGTATAACAAACACCATTGAAACAGACTTCGATGCTACAGATGATTCGAATGATGATTCAGGTCTTATAGGCAAAGTAATCTCCACAGGACCATCCATCCCTGATCATGTTAGTATGCGGCCTTATCAACTTGAGGCAATAAAGACATGGGTTGATAGCGACTACCAAGGGATTTTTGACATGGCAACAGGTACGGGTAAGACTTATACTGCACTTGCAGCGGTTGTCCAATTATATAAGCAAATGGGTGAAAATCTGGCGGTGATTATTATATGTCCATACCAACACTTGGTTGAGCAATGGAAAGAGGATATTTTGGCTTTCGGAATGAAGCCAATTGTATGCTATTCTGCATCATCACAGCATAATTGGAGAGATAGACTCAAGACATCCGTAACGGGTTTCAATCATGGCGTGCTGAATCATTTTTGTATGGTTACAACAAATGCAACTTTTGCTCTTGATTATATTCAGGAGATAATTTGCAAACTTAGCGGTAACGCTGTCTTGGTTGTTGATGAAGCGCACAATTTTGGTGCTGAACACCTAAGCTCTGCCTTGCTTCCGAATTTCCCTTATCGACTTGCTTTATCAGCTACAATTGACCGTCACGGTGATGAAGAAGGAACACAAAAGTTATTTGACTATTTTGGTAAAAAGTGCATCGAATATTCTCTCAAAGACGCTATTGAAAACGATATGCTCACACCGTATTACTACCATCCAATTGTTATATCTTTAAATGAGGATGAACTGGAAAATTATTTGGAGTTGACGGCAAAAATCAGCAAAAATGTTCAAAAGGATAAGAGAGGCAAAATTCAACTAAATGATTATGCGAAAATGCTTCTTATAAAAAGAGCTCGGCTAGTAGCTGGAGCCACAGAAAAGCTAAGTAAGTTGCGCGAGCTTATGGAAGACTACCGTAATTCTAACCAGATCCTTGTTTATTGTGGTGCAACCACCATACGCGATGTGGATTATCGTGAAGGGAAACCTCCAATTGATGAGGCTCGGCAAATTGATATAGTATCCGATATTCTTGGTAATGAGCTAGGGATGCGTGTTACGAAGTTTACGTCGGAAGAAAACGCAGAAGAGCGTGAAAGGATTAAAATCGATTTTTCGGAAGGCACACACCTTCAAGCACTCGTAGCTATCCGATGCCTTGATGAAGGTGTAAATATCCCAAGCATACGAACGGCTTTTATTATGGCCAGTAGTACAAATCCCAAAGAATACATTCAGCGAAGAGGACGTGTCTTAAGGAAATTCCCAGGTAAACGTTTCGCGACAATTTTTGACTTCATCACACTTCCAATTCATATTGATGAGATTGGCGAGTACAATCCAGAAATAATCAGCAGCGCAAAAGGTCTTGCAATGCGAGAAATAACGCGCATGAAGGATTTTGCTTCCATTGCTGAAAACCCATTTGACTCGGATTCATTAATATCGACCATTCAAAGTGCTTATAACATAGAAAATTCAATAGAGGAGGAAGATGTGTATGCCTGACGCAAAAGAGAAAAAACTGAATACTATGAAGGCTAAAATTCTGAAGGCTGAGCAGGAAAACCTGAAGACTCGCGAAAAAACAAGCGACCAGATGGTCGAGTTGATTCGTAGAATCATCAATGATGAGGCCAAGAAAAACTACTGAGGAGGACGAGCATGCTTATTAAATCATTAAGATTGGAAAACTTCCGTCAGTTTAAAGGTACAAACAAAATTGAATTTTCTTGTGATCTAGAAAAAAATGTAACCATTATCCTCGGTGACAATACTTTTGGCAAGACCACATTGCTTCAAGCGTTTAACTGGTGTTTTTATGGGGTTGCTATGTTTGACCAGAATCCAGACAACTTGTTGAACTTAGAAGTTGCGAGCGAGATGCTAAATGGCGTTACCCAAATTGTTGAGGTTGAAATCACTGTAATCCATGATGAAACGGAATATATTATTACTCGCACACAGCGGTACAACTGTATCAATGACAGGATTCGTGGAGAGGTAAGTCCGCAGCTAAAAGTATCATACAAGCAGCCTGATGGACAAACAGAGTCTGTGAAGGCTTTGCAGGTGAACAATGTTATTAATAATATTCTGCCACAAGATTTGTCCACTTACTTCTTCTTTGACACTGAACGTGTTAATAGCATTAGCACTCGACGGGATGTTGCTGAGGCTGTTAAGGGATTGTTGGGCTTAACAATTTTAGACAGCGCGATAAAGCACTTAGGGACACGAAGCACAAGAACATCTGTAATTGGGAAGTATTACGCTAGCATGGATATGGATGGCGACACTAAGGCTCAGGATGCGCTTCGTCGTATTCAAGCTGCTGAAGGAAAGCGAACCGCCATATCTGAGCAATTGGATGAGTGTAAATCTCAAATCAATCACTTTGAGGGTAGAAAAGAACAACTTGATACGATTCTACGTGATAATCAGACAACTGCTACATTGCAAAAAAAGAAAGATGATTTAGATAGGCTCATCACAGAAGAGAAGAAGGCACTTGATTCAACAATGGCTTCGTTCTTTAAGGAATTCAGCCAAGGTTCCATAGCATTTTTCGCCCAACCTCTACTTGCCACTACTCGAGCCTTCTTAGAAGAAGTGAAGGTAGACGACAAAGGGGTGAGAGATCTCACCAAGCCAACCATCGAAGAATTGATAACGCGAGGGCGTTGCATATGTGGGGAAGAGGTAATTGAAGGTAATAAGGCCTATCAGAACCTTAAAGCAGAACTGGCATATGTACCACCCGAATCAATTGGAAATACTGTCCGCCATTATCGTGAGCGACTTAGAAGTTTCTCGCGTTCTGCTGAACGTATTTATGAAAGCTTATTGGAGCGTTATCAGTCTATATATCGTTCAAAAACCGCATACAAGAATGGGAGGATGAATTTACTGAAATAAGCTATCAGATTAAGGGCAAGGAAAACATGAAGCAATACGAAGCGGAGCTTATTGATGTAAAAGGCCGGTTGCGAGAGCTAAATTCAAAGAAAGATAGGCTCATACGTGATGACGCAACTGAAAAACGAGATATAGATCAGTACAAAAAAGTCTATGATAGTCTCGTAGCTGTCTCGGATAAAAATAAGGAGATAATGACCTTGATCGAATACGCAGAAGAAATTCAGGACTGGCTCGTTGATACTTATTCCGAAAAAGAAAGTTCCATCCGCGAATCGCTAGAAGCAAAGGTCAACGAAATTTTTGAAAAAATGTATCACGGACACAGGCGCGTTGTTA
>CAZYHL010000024.1:0-2106 GCA_964646795.1 uncultured Syntrophomonadaceae bacterium | reverse complement strand
ATACCAAGTTGCATTGTTGACTACAATAGCCGATAAAGAAATAGCGTCCGGAGAATCTGAAGGTTCAAACCGCGTTAAAAACTTTGCTTTTATTGCTGGACTCGTTGCATTGGCGAAGGAACGAATAATGACAGATGGCTCAGAGAATGGCTTCGATCTTTCGTCTGAACCGTATCCGCTAGTGATGGATGCTCCGTTCTCAAACGCAGACGAAACACACACGGCTAATATTTCAAAAGTGCTTCCTGAAATAGCCGAACAAGTAATAATGTTTGTCATGCATAAAGACTGGCGCTACGCAGAACCTGTTATGGCTTATCGAGTTGGAAAAAAATATCAGCTTAACAAAGTCAGCGAGACATATACGCAACTGAAATAGGAGGAAGAATTGATGTTCGAAAATGATTATACGATTACTGGCAAACATGCTACATACCTCAAATATCTTGCAGTAAAAAACGCTAAAGAAGATGAGGATGCTACTACTTCCTCTGCCCGGTTGTTTGATCGCTATATCGATGTCTACATGAACGCAGCAATTTGGGGGGTGCTATATTCGAAGAAAGTCGAACGCGACTCATCGTCAGACGATAGAGCCAGAATATATGCGGACGCTTTCGCAAATGAGCGAGACAACTGTGTATTCCTTTATCGTATGGTGATGCTCCTTGATAACAGTGTAGACTTAACACCTAACGAACGGGTGGATAGAGCATTCAGATTTGACGCTCAGCCGGAAAAGACGGAAAATTTCCTTAAAAATATTGAGCTTTTTCACGATTATGTGCGTGGTGGGATTGAGCTTATGTATGAACATTTTACAGACGGCTGCTTAACTCGCGATGATTATTTGAACAAAGTCTTTGAGGTGGTTACAACCTTCAAAAAAGAAGTCGATGGTTACGCATATGATGAAGATTTGGCAAAATTAATAAAGTAAAACAACTGTCATTGGAAAGAGAGGTGACAGTGTGAGCTCATTCAGTTTAATTGACTTCTATAAAGATGCCATGGATATTTTTATTGAAGCCGGACACACAATATCTAAGGTTCCTCTTTATTTCAATCATTCTGTGAAGCAAGTTATTTATTTTGATACTGAAAAGACTCTGTTAATTGATAATAATCAAAGGTACGACTTAGAAAATGCAATATACATTTCTCATTTGTTTGATATAGGTGATGATCTATTTCCATCTCAAAAACATGGAAAGATTACATATTATTCGATTGTAATAGACTGTGAAAATATAAGTCGAAGTCAAATAGCACATAAGACACATATGTTACTGCATCCTGCTTTTGAGGCGAACATATCAATTATTCTATTTAGGCATAATGATGCAATTATGTTATCAGTTATCGAATATGGATCAGACGTGATTCTTTCGGATTGGTACAATATATATAATGACTATGACAACTTAATAGAACGATTACACATATCAAATTTATCAATGTCATCGATAAAAGAATTTGTGGCAGATTTAATTTACTGCACTGCTCGTTTTTACTATTTTCAATCTGTTTTAGGAAATATTTCTGTGGATAATTTACTCCCGGAGAAATTTTTTTTGGAAGCAGATATTTCAATTATTACTACAGGATATAAAGAAACCATAAAAGAGACTATTCGTGAAATATGTAGTGCTCCCCAAAGGGCATATGGTGATGACTACATTGAACCAAATTTTTTCAAAGTAGAATTTGATGGCGATATTGATATCGAGCTTGAATTGTTGAGCCTTGAACTCGAATCTGAAAACAAGGAAGACCTAAATGATGATTTTTGCGACACTAAAGACGATGAAGAGACCGTAAGGGATGAATATGAATTTAATGATGTCAATCCGGAATTGTTTAGAGATGCAATTAGACTGGCAAAATGGCTAGAAAAGAACGATGTCCTTATTTAGTGCTTGATCTGAATCTCTATCAATCGCTTGGCCAAGTGCTTTGCTGATGACTTGCTCGTATAATCCGGGTGTTAACATAAACTGCCTCCCGATGTAGCAACATTACTGTCTTATTATATATTAGTTAATAATATCATGCTTGTGCCGACGGACTTTGTCCAAGAATTGCCGAGATAAAATGTCCCTCGGT
>CAZYHL010000023.1:0-14476 GCA_964646795.1 uncultured Syntrophomonadaceae bacterium | reverse complement strand
GAATTGATAAAGGCGAAAACTTGCTCGTTGGGAATGAACATAATGGCATAGTCCAGCGTTTTCTCAGCCGGGTTAACATAATTTCTACTTGCTGTCTCTTTTACCCGGGCCCGGGCATCCTTGATAAACTTGTTCCGGTACTTATCTTTTTCCGTTTCCGCTTCTGCTTCAAGGTAGGCTACATAATTATCCAGCGGAAACTTGACGTCCATATTAATCTTAAGCCCCTTAGGTAAAAAAAAGGTAAAATCCGGACGGGTTCCGGTCTCTCCCTTTTTTTGTTTAACATAATTAATCCCCTCCAATAAACCCGCCAGACGCAAAATGTCTTCCGCCATCCTCTCGCCCCAGCGGCCTCGTGCTTGGGAATCAGAAAGAACTTTTTTCAATCCTGCCGCCGTCTCCCGCAAAGAAGCCGTTTCTTCGGCCGTTTGCCTCAACTGCTGAGCCAGTTCGCCGTAGCGGCCCTCCCGTTCCTTTTCCAGCGAAACCACCAGCTCTTTTAACCTGGTGATATCTTTGCTCATATTCTCAAGCCCCAAATCAATAAGCGTCTTTTTACCTTCAAGCTCCTTTGCCCCTAATCTGGCTTGATTACTCAAGGTCTCTTCCGCCAGGGAAATAAAAGCGCGGTTATTGCGTTCCAAAGCCTCGAGAGAGAGCCGGGAAAAACTATCCCTGGCCATAAGTTCCAATTCCTTTTTCAATTTATCCGTCTCTTTTTCTCTCCGACTAAAAATAAATAAGGCCAGTCCTAAGCCTAAAAACAGCCCTGCCAAAAAATAATAAGCCTCCACACCTGCTTCCCCCTTCTCTGCCAACTGTTTGGCAAGACAAACTTCTTCTCGCTTCGTTAAGGGCGTGCAAAAACCTGCCGGAAAACACGCGGCGGCAGGTTTTAATATCCTTATCTTCCAGGAGTTTCCGGTTCTGCATGTAAGGCCGACAGCAATTTTTATTGTTTATAAGGCTCATCCTTGCTGCCTTAATAATCTGCTTTAAGGGAAAGGAAAACTGTCAACCCCATAAATAAAATGATGACCAGCAGATAAAAAGCCATCCCTCCGCCTAGGATACTAAGCCCCCCCAGGGATTCGGCCACTTTATATTGGGAAAAAAGGGTAATTTTTCTCAAGGAATCAAGACCGTCCAGCAAGTTCCCCCCTAAATCCAGCAAGTATAAGCCGAGAGCCGTCAGGAGAGTTAGATTAGAAGACATTCCGGGTTTTTTGGTCAAGGTTGAGAGCAGGTAAGCAATGGCATAAAAAGACATATACAATAAGTACGTCACGAACCCGGTCAGGATAAGCCTGCCCGCACCGATATTGAGGCCAAAGACGGAACCAAATACCATACTGCTGATTATAAAGGAAGCCAGAAGGAAGAACATGCCCAGAGAAGTAGCCAGGAAATCCGCCAGGATAATCAAAGACCTGTGCAAAGGAAGGGTAAAAAGAAACCCGGCTGTTTCCCCTTCTATTTCGGCAGCTACCGCTTTACTGCCCCGTGAAGCCGCAAAGCCGACAAAAATAGCGATTATTAAAGGATGCCGCCACCCCAAGGCTAAAAAACTGGGGGCAAAATTATCTACCCCAGTCCCCTCGCCGCTGACAATGCCTACAAGTTCCAAACTATCCTTAACAAGACCCATAAGAGCGCCTTGCTGCCCGCCGAGGATTTTCCAGGCCGCATAAACCACCAAGTTCATTATCACCAGGGATAGAGCTAAAAACAAAAGGGATACAGCCTGCGGCTTAAGCTTGTAAAAGATGAGTTTAAGCATTTTTCCCGTCCCCCTTGTAATATTTGTTTAAATATTGTTCAAGGGAACTTCTCCGGCATTCTATTTGCTTCAGTCTTCCTTTGTCAAATATTTTTCTTAAGAAAGAGTCTATATCTTCCGCTAATTGAAAATGCAGCGAATCCCCTACTTCCTCCACGCTATCAATCTTGTGCCTTTTTAGTTCCTCCCTGTCTAAAGGTGGGTCTGCAATGATCGTAACATCGTGCAGGTGTTTTTCTCTTAGTTCTGCTACCTCCTCGTCGGCAACAATCACACCGTTTTGCAGCAACAAAACCCGGGAGCAGCACCTCTCCAGCTCCGCCAATTCTCGGGAGGAAAATATAACGGCACCCCCTGCCCCGCAGTGCTCCTTTAAAAGAGCATTAAGAGCTTGCCGGCCGGACATATCCAGAACATCGGCAGCATCATCCAACACCAACAGTGTCGGTTGATGCTGCATTGCGGCCACAATAACCAGTTTTTGTCGGATGTCCGGACTTAAGTCCCCCACTTGATCCTTTAATATTTGATCGTCAATATTAAAACAGGATAGCAAATACTCCTTGTGCCCCCGGTCCACCGCTCTGCCTATGGCGGCAAATTCCAGAACATCCTTGCCGCGGAATCCTTCATAAAAATCGTAAGCGGCCGGTACGTAGCCACAGTCCTGCAAAATAAGTACATTGTTCAACCAGGTGATTTCCTGGTCCATGAAATAAAGCTTGCCGGAAAACCTTATCAAGCCCATCAAGGCTTTCAATAAAGTAGTTTTACCGGCCCCCTCCAATCCTGCCACACCCAGACTTTCTCCCGCCGGCAAGCTGAAGCTTAGCTCGAAAATGCCTCCTCCCGCCCGGTATTGGTGCGTCAGTTCTTCAACGGTTAAGACATTCATCTTCTGTCCCCTCTCCAGAGCTTCCAATATTCCCCTCAAACATACATAACATCTTATTCTCCGCGCCTTAAATTCTTCCTGCTTAAAAAAAATTTTTCTGCCCGGACGGTGATGCCCTAAATATTTTTTTGTTTTATTGCCCTCCACGGCTCCTTGGGGTATAATTAGAAAAAATAATCAGCAGCATTGATTGGAGGTACTTGTAATGACAGATAGAGTTTTTAATTTCAACCCGGGTCCAGCCACGCTGCCCCTGGAGCCGTTGGAGGAAGCACAAAACGAATTTTTGAATTTTAACCACACCGGTATGTCTGTGTTGGAAATAAGCCATCGCAGCAAGGACTTTGAAGGCCTGGTGCTGGAAGCGGAAGCTTTAATGAAAGAACTGATGGGCCTTTCCGACGATTTCAGAGTTCTTTTCCTCCAGGGAGGCGCCAGCCTGCAATTTGCCATGATTCCCTTTAATTTTTTGCCGGCGGGAAAAACGGCGGATTATGTGGTTACCGGCAGTTTTGCCTCAAAAGCGCTAAAGGAGGCTGCTCTCCTTGGAAACACTCATATTGCTTATTCCACGAAAGAAGAAGGACACAAGAGGATCCCCCGTCAGGAAGAGCTTAATTTCAGCTTTTGCCCGGCCTATGTGCATATAACCACCAACAACACGATCTACGGCACCCAGTGGCAGTACATACCGGCTGCCAATGGAGCCCCCCTGGTAGCGGACATGTCCAGCGATATCCTGAGCCGGTCCCTGGATTATTCCTCCTACAGCCTTATTTATGCCGGTGCGCAAAAGAACCTGGGTCCCGCCGGCGTAACCGTTGTCATTATTCACCAAGCTATGCTGGAAAAAGTGCCGGCAACGCTGCCTAGCATCCTGCGTTTGGATGTGCATGCTAAAAACAACTCGTTGTATAACACACCGCCCGCTTTTTCGTTATATATGGTAAATAAAGTGCTGCATTGGGTCAAAAAGCAAGGCGGTTTAAAGGAAGTTGAGAACAACAACAGACAAAAAGCAGCTCTAATATATGACACAATCGACAAACACCAGGAATTCTTCCAGGGCCACGCTGAAAAAAGCTGCCGCTCGCTGATGAACATCACTTTTCGCTTGCCCAGCCCGGAACTGGAAAGTATCTTCCTGGCGGAAGCCGAAAAGCATAAACTGGCGGGATTAAAAGGGCACCGCTCCGTAGGCGGGATAAGGGCTTCTATATATAATGCTATGCCGAAACAAGGCTGTCTAGCCCTGGCTCAATTCATGGAAAATTTTTATCAGAATTACGCTTGAGCCGGGAGGAGCATTAATAATGTTAAGTAAAAGAGCCTGGAGTATTACTCCTTCCCCTACCATGGCTATTGATGCAAGCGTGAAAGAAATGATGCATAGTGGTATTAATGTTATCGGCTTCGCAGCCGGGGAACCCGATTTTGATACCCCTCTGCATATAGCCGAAGCAGGCATAAACGCCATCAGGGAAGGTCATACCCGTTATACTGCCGCTGCCGGCAGTTATGAATTAAAAAAAGCTATCTGTGCCAAATTCCAAGCTGATTGCGGCCTGGAATACAACCCATCTCAAATCGTCGTCAGCAACGGCGCCAAGCATTCCTTGTACAATGTGTTTGCCGCCCTGTTGAATGCCGAAGATGAAGTTATCATCCCGTCCCCTTATTGGGTGAGTTTCCCGGAAATAGTAAAATTAAATAATGGCTTTCCCGTTATCCTGCACTGTAACAGGGAAGCGTCATTTAAAGTCACCCTTACCGACTTAAAGGAAGCCTGGACCCCCAGAGCCAAGGCATTAGTTTTAAACAGCCCCTCGAATCCTACGGGCCAAGTATATACGAGGAAAGAACTCGAATTTATTGCCGATTTTGCCTGTGAGCATGACCTTTATGTTATTGCCGATGAGATTTATGAAAAACTGATTTATGACGGGGCTAAGCATTTAAGTATCGCCGCCCTGGGAGCCCAAATCAAAAACAGAACCGTGGTTATTAAAGGCGTCTCTAAAAGTTATGCCATGACAGGCTGGCGAATAGGCTATACCGCTTCCACGGAGAAAATAGCCGCGGCTATAGGCGCTATTCAAAGCCATTCAACTTCCAACCCTAACACTATCGCTCAAAAAGCAGCCCTGGCTGCCCTGGAAGGCCCCCAGGAATGCGTGGAAGAAATGAGACAAGCTTTTGATGCAAGAAGGAGATATATGTACAACAGGTTAAGCGGTATCACCGGCTTTTCGCCTTTAAAACCCCTGGGTGCTTTTTATATGTTCATAGGCATAGAAAATTTGCTCGGCAAAAGATGGGACGGCATCACCATTGAAAATAGCGACGATTTTGCCACTCTGCTTCTTAAAAGCAGTCAGGTTGCCGTAGTTCCGGGCACAGGCTTCGGTGCCCCTGACTGCATCAGGCTGTCCTATGCCACTTCGCTGGAAAATATCAGGGAGGGGTTAGACAGGATTGAAGCTTTTATAGAATCCTTAACCTAAAAAGCAAGGCGGGTTTTTAACCCGCCTTGCTTTTTTATGTTAATCCGTCTTGAGAATCAACACCATGAATTAGCTTTTTTGACAACAAACCCGCCGAACCTTCCCGGCTTGAAATCAATCCGCAGATTCGTAAGGTAATTTTTTATTTCAGGTTGATAAACAAGCTTGAATCCTTCTTCCGTCACTACTTCGTCATCATCATGAACAGACTCATCCAGAGCCATGCGAAATCTGGGGCCGCCTCAACCAAAACCGTCCACGGAGATTCTCACAAATACTTCATCGCCTGCGTCTGCCGCCAAGCTCTTCAATTTTTCTTTGGCCTTTTCGCTTATAGCTATCACCGTCTTCCCTCCTTGTTAATTTATCTTTCAGGTGTACCTCCTTGACCGTCTCAGTCATTTACTTATATATACCCCCATGGGGTATTTATATTTTACCGTTTTTTTAATTACCAAGCAACGATAAATTAGTTTTCTTCATACTTTCTGCAACTTCTTTTTATAGCCTTTATTTCCGTCGGGGCTAAAACCTGCAGATTCATAAAATTTACAGGCGTCTGGTCTGTTCGTTTCGGTTACTAAGATAATTTGAGCGCAATTCTTTTCTCTCGCTCTTCTTTCCACTTCGTGGAATAGAGCGCTGCCAACTCCTTGCCTTCTTTTATCCTTTGCTACTATCATATTCTCAATAACCAAAAATGGTCTGCAATCGCCGTAAAGATCTTCGCAAACTATACCCGTTACAGAGCCGATTAACTGATTATTTTCTACGGCGCTAAGAAAAATATGCGCATGACTGTGTTCCAATTTTTTAAATTGCTCCCGCATTTTTTCCGGACACGAATTTTCATGCCAAAATTGCTCATATAGCTTCGCTAACTCAGCCATGTCTTTAATAGTCATTTTGCGTACCAGCATGGTTTTCTATTCGCTCCCGTCAATCCAAATAATCCTTAAGAATGAGATTAATAGAAATACCGACAAAGTATTGTCAGTATTTTTTTATCCCTTTTCAAAATAGAATTTTATAAGGAAAAATCAATATAAGGGCTGACCTCAAGCATGATATTTTTAATATAGCTGCTCATTAGCTTGTTATGAAAGCTGGCCAGCTGGTCAATGGAAGGAGGATTTTCCGTAGTAAAAAACATTTTTAAAAATTCAACAAAACCTCCCAGAAAAAAAGATACCAATATATGCATGGCTGATTCGGACAAAGAAGTATCATAGGGAGATAATAAATCTTTAAACAGCACTACCCAGCGGTCATAGAGACGCTTTATAAGTATTGATTCCAGCTTTGCCTCAAAAATAGCTTCCATCACCACACGGTTTTTTAAATGTTCTTCAAACATTTTTTTATTAAAACTATCAAAAAATATTTCCATCGTTTCTTTTTTACGCAATTTTATGAATTTTTTTTCGGTTGTAAGGGCAATATCGTCATAATAATCAAAAAGCAAATCTTCCTTGGAAGTATAATGAAGGTAAAAAGTAGGTCTGGACAAACCTGCTTCTTCTGTTATTTCGGAAATGGATATAGCAGCGAAATGCTTTTTTTTGATTAATCTTAGCAAGGCTTTTTTCATACTTTGCTTCGAGCGTAAGACACGGGGATCGAGAGAGCTCATGGTAATCCCTACTTTCCTTGAATCTTCTTTCAATCTACTTACCTTATTTTACCTAAATTTTTTACACCTGTCAATTAAAGGTTTCCCGGCGGAAATATTGATATCCAATTTATTATTCAAACATATATTGTTATAGTATCGCTGTTGAGGAGGTTTGAAGATGTGCGGCTTTTGTGGTTTTATAGCAAATAAAGCCTGGGATAGGGATATTCGGGGCAGGCTGTTGAAGAAGATGCTGGCTTCAATCAGGCACAGAGGGCCTGATCAACAAGGAAATTACCTGGATGAAAAAGCAAGTATCGGCTTTAGACGCCTCAAGGTAATCGATCTGGTTACAGGCGACCAACCGCTAAAAAATGAGGACGGCTCCCTAGTGCTGGCTTTAAACGGCGAGATTTATAATTTCAGGGAATTAAGGTCTGAGCTCGAAAATAAGGGTCACCGCTTCCATTCTCAAAGCGATGCGGAAGTAATCCTTCACCTCTACGAAGAAAAAGGGGAAAGCTGCCTCGAAAATTTAAGGGGCATGTTTTCCTTTGTTCTCTGGGATAAAGCCGCCGGCACACTTTTTGCCGCCCGAGACCGGTTTGGCATAAAACCGTTCTACTACTGTTTTAAGAATGGAACCCTCGCCTTTGCTTCGGAAGCGAAAGCCCTGCTAAAACTGCCTGATATCTCCAGGGAAGTAAGGGAAGAATCCTTATCGCATTATTTTACTTTTCAATACGTGCCTGAACCTGCTACCATGTTCAAAGACATAGATAAGCTGCCTCCCGCCCACTATTTTACCTGCAAGGCCGGTGATAGGCCGGTTTTAACCAGGTACTGGCAGGCAACCTTTCAGCCTGAAGACAGGCCTGTGCCGGAACTCCTGGAAGAATTGCGGCGGCTCTTGCAAGAAACAGTCAAAATACATCTAGTCAGTGATGTCCCTTTGGGAGCTTTTCTAAGCGGCGGCATCGACTCCTCCCTGACAGCCGCCCTGGCAGCCGCGCAACAGCCCCTTAAGACTTTCAGCGTCGGTTACGCAGAAGAATCCTACAGTGAACTTAAGGAAGCCAGATCAACGGCCGGTTTCCTTGGCACAGACCATCATGAATACATAATTACACCGCAAGAGTTTCTCCAGCACCTGCCCCGTCTTGTCTGGCATCTTGACGAACCCGTAGCGGACCCGTCGGCTATTTCCCTGTATTTCGTTGCTCGCCTGGCTAAAGAAAAAGTTACTGTGGCCATCTCGGGAGAAGGCGCCGACGAGGTCTTCGGCGGCTACGGCATTTACCACGAACCTTTAAGTCTCGCCCCTTTCAAAAAATTGCCTTCTTTTGTCCAAAAACTTGCCTACAGGACCAGCAGGTACCTGCCGGAAGGAATACCGGGAAAAAATTATCTTAACCGTGCCGTAGTCCCCCTTGAAGACCGCTATTTCGGTAATGCTTTTATTTTCAGCAATGCCGAAAAAAAACGCCTTGTATCCCGGAAAACAGCACTGGTAGATCCTCGCCTGGTAACAAGACCGCTTTTCAAAGAAGCTTTTGCTTACGACGCTGTCACGAAAATGCAGTATATAGATATCCACACCTGGATGCCCGGCGATATCCTGGTAAAAGCCGATAAAATGACTATGGCTAATGCCCTGGAGCTCAGAGTTCCTTATCTGGACCACCGGGTTTTTGAATTTGCCGCTTCCCTGCCTGTGAAATATAAAATAAACCGGGGCCAGACAAAGTACCTGCTCCGCCGGGCCTTTGAGGGTTTGCTGCCTCCCGAAGTGCTGCTAAGGCCTAAAAAGGGATTCCCTGTTCCTACCAGGCTTTGGTTCAAGAAAAAAATATTCCAGGACTACTACCTTGAGATGCTGAATACCGATACCGGCTGGATTAACAAGGGTTTTGCGAGGCAGCTCCTAGCGGAGCACAAGCACGCCCAAAAAGACAACAGCAGAAAGCTCTGGGCCTTGCTTGTCTTTCTGGTCTGGCTGGAGCGCTTTAAGCATAAATGATCTTTCCTCAGTAATTTTATTTGCTTTACAGTAATTTTTAAGGTATACTAAGGTTGCCAAACTGTCTGTTATGGTAATACCCTTGGCTTTGCCCCTTTGTTCGGGTGCCGGTTAACCAGAGGAACAGTTAGGTAATCAAGAACAAAGGAGGTAAACCAGTGGCCTACGAAGATAAAATTTTAAACTGCAGGGACTGCGGTGCAGACTTCACGTTTACAGCCGGGGAACAAGAGTTTTACGCTGAAAAGGGTTTTGAAAACGAACCCTCACGGTGCCCGTCTTGCCGTGCTTCAAAACGGCAGCAAAGAAACGGTTTCCGCGGTGAACGGCAAATGCACCCGGCCGTTTGCGCAGAGTGTGGTTGTGAAACAGAAGTGCCTTTCAAGCCCAGCGGTGAAAAGCCGGTTTACTGTCGCGACTGTTTTCAAAACAAGAGGTAATCCAAAAACCCGGAATTTATTTTCCGGGTTTTTCAATGCCCGTTTTTACATATGCTTTGGCCTTCAATTATGCGCCTGGTATGCCTTGGAGGTGGACAAGAAAGGGCAGTGGCTTACAGTGAATCCGCTGCTGAAGCCGGGTGGAGCCGGGATGATTTGGCTCTGGGCTTATCTGGCGCTAAACTTTAGCCTTAAAGCATATGATGTCTCACCGGAATGGAGCTTAAGCTTAATTGAATTTGATGCGGATAACACCGATCCTGGTGTTTTCGGGGAGATAATAGCCATATCCTTGATGGGATAGGCTGGGATTATCAGCGATAACTCGGTTAACAGCAGAAACCACGCTGTAATCTTGGGCGTTGTAATGGGCAATCTTTACGTTAAGTTCTTTTTGCTTTTTTAGTAAGGCGTTCCTGACAGCTTCAGAGAACTCGCGGGGGCTTTTACATACCAGCTTGTTATAATAAAAAAAATTAAAACGAACGGCGGTGCAGGCTGGGTATACCTCTTCCTCCCAGGCATGATCCTGCCGGATTTCCTCGTCCGTTATATTGAAGTAATCGTACCTGATGGTAGTGCCGTCCTCCGTTACGGGGTCGTCCCAGGTAACGTCCACGTGGTAATAATCTCCTTCAAGCCTGATAATATTCCACGCATGTCCTTCACCCCCGGCAAAACCGGTAATATAAATACACTCTACTCCCAATCTGTCAAGCAAGAGCTTTAAGGCTTTGGCATAGCCTTCGCATACTCCCTCTCCCAAAACCAAGATACCGTAGGCAGAGGAGGCTTCGGGTGAGATTTCTTTTCTTTCTGCACCTCCGGTGGCGTAGCGTGTATTTTTGACGAGATAATCGTGGACGGCCAATTGCTTTTCAAAGTCGCTCATACCCGGTTTGATAATCCGGGCAATGATGTCGTCTGCCTTTTGCCGTAACACCTGCAAACAGTATAAAGCCTCCTGCCGCTCCATCCCGTAATCTAGCTGGAGCCTGCCGTCGCTCCAATATTTACAGCCGTTATAAAAAAGAATCTCTGGGTTTTCTCTGACCACTTTATTCACGGCTGCAAACACCTGATCGCTGGAGCTGCTCTCAGGGAACGAAGAAATATCGATTGCCCCTTCAACCTTTAAAAGAGCCTCCTTAATAACATTAGCCAGTGTTCCAGGAGCTTCTTTAGCCCCGTTGCTCTCCTCCCGGAACCAGGAAGGGCTGCCTGCAGCCGGCCTTTCCCCGCCCAAACCTTCTCCTGCGGGAACAGTAATAAAGCCCGCCCAAGTAAGGAAGCAAAGGGCGCCGTATAAGAAAAGGAAAACCAATGTAACCGCTAGTAATTCTTTAAAGGGCTTCATAGCGCCGACCACCTTCTAAAGACTGCCGCTCTGCGACGACAGCCTTTGCTTACTTTAAACCATAAATATCAATTCTCCGCCGCTAATTCAATTGCGGCACAAAGCGCCCGGATTACTGATTTCAGTCAAAACCCGTAATACTATTCCCTTGATAATTATTCCTGGCAGGAGCAAGAAAAAACAACACCAGTATAACCTAATAAGCCGCCATTTTAGTCTGATCAAAATTAATATTCGCCAGGCTTGCACCGATTCCTGTCATTTGCCTCCTTCATTCCCGGAAGGCGGCAATCAAAGAAGAATCCTTAGTCTTGTAATTCTACCCTGGGACGGGTAAAATCTAATTACAGGAATTCGAAAGCCATGCTTGCTAAAAACCCGCCCCTATAAGGGGACCGTGCCGTTGATGCCGGTTTTCCATAGCCGGGCAGGGCAGGAGGATTGAAGGATGTGCGGACGCTATCACCTCTATAATCTGGCCGAGTTTTATGAAAGGTTCAAGGTAGTTCTGGGGCGAGAAAAACTCGAACCCCGTTACAACATCGCTCCCGGCCAGCAAGTGCCGGCCATTATCGATGACAACGGCCAGAGGAAGCTGGCCTTTTACCGTTGGGGGCTTATTCCCCATTGGTCAAAAGATGCTGCCGGAAAAAGCGGCTATATTAACGCCAGGGTGGAAACAGTCGCTCAAAAACCCAGTTTTAAAGGTTTATTAGCCGGCCATCGCTGCCTTGTCCCCGCCAGCGGCTATTACGAATGGAAAAAAGACGGCCCTGATAAAAAACCCTACTCCATTCATCCGAAAGACCTAAGCCTTTTCTCTTTCGCCGGTCTTTGGGACAGCTGGTACTGCCGGGACAAAAAAGAGTTTTTCCAGACGCTAACCATCATTACTACCGTTTCCACAGGATTGGCGGCCAGGCTTCACGACCGCATGCCCGTAATACTGGATAAGGCTGGAGAAGAGGCCTGGCTTGATCCGCACCTGCCTGAACCCGGCCTGATATTAGAAACTAAGCCTTCTTATCATAATGAACTATTGGCCTGCCACCCGGTTTCACGGCAGGTAAACTCCCCTAAAAACGACACGCCTAAGTGCGTCGCCCCATTAGCTGTTAATCATGCAGATAATATGTTAAGATAAAAAATATATAACAAGGAGTTTATAATACCAAACCTGATAGGAGGTCTTTACCTGTACATGTTAAATAAATGGGAACGGAAATACGGACATCTAGCCGTTAAAAACCTGATGTCCTTTATTGTCATAACCAACGCCATGGTCTATATTTTAATGCTCGTCGACCAAAGAGGAATGGTATACAGGACACTGGCCCTTGAACCTGCCCTGGTACTTAAGGGGCAAATATGGCGGCTTGTCAGCTTTATCTTTATCCCTCCTGCCGCTTCTCCTCTTTGGATTGTCTTTGCCCTCTACTTTTATTACATGGTAGGCAGTGGTCTGGAACAGGAATGGGGCAGCTTCAAGTTCAACATCTACTATCTCACCGGCATGATGGGGACCATACTGGCCGCTTTTCTGGTCGGAAGCGGTGCGACGGGTGTTTATTTAAATCTTTCTCTTTTTCTGGCCTTCGCTTCTATTTATCCGGATTTCCCAATAAACCTTTTTCTTATCCTGCCGGTTAAAGTCAAGTACTTGGCCTGGTTCTATGGTGCCTTTATCGTTTTTACGGTTATCACTTCACCCCTGAGCCAGAAAGCTGCAGCCATCGTTTCCTTAGCCAATTTTTTTCTTTTTTTCGGTAAGGATTTTTACATTAACCTGCGGCGTAAAAGACAGGTGCAGCAGAACAGAAAGAGGTTTTTTGCAGCACTAAAGAAAAAATAAAGGGATGGGAGGAAAATTATATGATCAGAAAATCATTGATAGAGCTGGTTTATGATGCTGCCAATATCCAACGTTGGAACGACCATTTAAGGCCAAAGGGTTTCATGGAAATTGACAAGCAGGCTCACAAAATGATTATTGCTTACGTTATCGCTAAATTCGAGGAAGAAGAAAGTCTGGAACCCTTAAACTGGCGCCGCCTGATTGAAGGCGGCATCTTTGAATTTTTTCATAGGATAATTCTCACAGATATTAAACCCCCCGTATATCATCAGCTCATTAACCAAAGCGGAGAAAAACTGAACACCTGGGTGCTTGAAAAGCTGAAAAACAAAGTAGATGCCGTACAGGGCGGCTTCTATGAAAATTTCCAAAAATATTTTTTTGACGATACCTTCTGTAAACGGGAGAAAAAAATTTTACGTGCTTCTCATTACCTGGCCACTAACTGGGAATTTAAAATAATTTACAGCCTGAATAGAAACATTTACGGTGTCGAAGAAACAAAAAACAAGATTGAAAACGAGTTGGAAGAACATTCCTGCCTGGCAGGGGTACAGAAGCTTGCACCAGGTGAAAATGTTTATAATTTTATCGACCTAGTCGGGCAGCTGCGTTTCCAAAAGCGCTGGGCCCATTCTCCCAGGGTACCGGAGACATCCGTTTTGGGGCATATGTTGATTGTTGCCGTTTTAGCCTATCTTTTATCCCTTGAGCTTGATGCCTGTGACAAAAGGGCAAGCAATAATTTCTTGACCGGGCTTTTTCATGACCTGCCCGAAGTCCTTACAAGAGACATTATTTCCCCCATCAAAAGAGCCGTTGAAGGGTTGGACAACCTGATTAAAGAAATTGAGTTAAAGCAGGTAGAGGAAAGAATCCTGCCCCTTCTGCCTGACAGCTGGCATAAGGAAATTAGGTATTATGTTCTAGACGAATTTAAAAGTAAAATTATCCAAAAAGAGAAGGTAACTATCGTCCAGGCCGATGAGCTAAACGAATACTATAATGAAGACCGGTTTTTCCCCGTAGACGGCGAAATAATCAAAGGCTGTGACGATTTTGCGGCTTATATTGAAGCTTTCCTTTCCATATCTCACGGTATTTCTTCCCACCATCTTAGAGACGCCCTAACCTCCCTTTATGCCAAATACGAAAACAAAATAATCGGCGGCATAGATTTTGGGCAGCTCTTTGATTACTTCAGCCCGCCCGCCTGATTCCCTTAAAAATGCATAGCAAAAAACTCTTGGCCAACTAACAATTTTTTACCCGGGGCATTATTTGTCATTTATTATATTTTTGACACTAGTAAAGAAAACTGTTGTAATATCCTTTTTGACATGTTAAAATAACTACGAGTTTAACAATTATTTTTTCCCTCATTGTTTAATTATAATTTGCATTCCTCTTTTTTATATAGCAGTATATCAACCAGGACAGCATGCTACTCACACACGCTTTAAACACATTTGGTTCTTTAAACATCAAGTGGTTCTCTAAAGGTGGTGCTCTAAAGCATCCAGTCAGGCATCAATAAAAACTATGCGCTCATTAATTCTTGACCCTGGCAGGCAATAAAAGAATTGTTTTCATATATATAAACCGCCGGGTTAGAAAATCACGTTTGGGGGAAGGGGGGGTAAACAGTCTATCCCAAGTTTTGTTCGTTGTTATTTCTTTTTTAATAACTTCAAGAGAGTAGCAGAAGCATTGAAAATTACTAGGAGGCGAAACCACAATTATGAAAAGAAAAAGGTTAAGTTTTGTTTTCTTTTGCTTGCTGTTAGTATTTGTTTTAGCGTTGTCAGGCTGCAACGGCGAAGGCGGCGAAGGCGGCGAAGGCGGCGAAGGCGGGAACGAAGATGACAAGGTCTATGAAATCAGGTTTCAGCTTAGCCATCCGCGGGTGCAGTTTATGACCCAGGAGGTGCATATTCCTTTTGCGGAAGAACTGGAAGAACTGAGCAACGGCCGCTTAAAAGTAGTTCTTTACGATAACAACGCCCT
>CAZYHL010000022.1:0-14510 GCA_964646795.1 uncultured Syntrophomonadaceae bacterium | reverse complement strand
TAAGGAGGGAAGACTATGGCCAGTCAAAAGATAAGGATCCGTTTAAAGGCCTTTGACCATTCTATCCTGGACCAATCCTCCGGGAAAATTGTTGAAACCGCCAAGCGGACTGGAGCCGGCGTTTCCGGCCCAATCCCTTTGCCTACGGAGAAAAGCATCTATACCGTTATTCGGGCGCCTCATAAATACAAGGATTCCCGGGAACAGTTTGAGATGCGTACTCATAAGCGACTAATAGATATACTTGATCCCACGCCCAAGACCATAGACGCCTTAATGCGCCTTGATTTGCCGGCAGGGGTTGATATTGAAATCAAGCTCTAATTCAAGCTCTTATCGGGGAGGTGGTAAGGATGATTAAAACTATTCTGGGCCGTAAACTCGGTATGACCCAGGTTTTTGGTGAAAAAGGAGAATTAATTCCCGTCACTGTTATCGAAGCAGGCCCCTGTGCCGTTGTCCAGGTTAAAAGAAAAGTAAGCGATGGGTACGACGGGCTGCAGGTTGGTTTTGGGGATAAGAAAGAATCGCGGACCAACAAGCCTGACGAAGGCAGATTTAAGAAGGTGGGGGTAAAGGCAAAAAAATATCTGCGGGAAATTCCTGTCGATGAAGAAAAGGATTACAAGGAAGGCCAGGAAATTAAAGCGGACATATTCAGCGCCGGCGATAAAGTTGATGTGAGTGCCTTATCCAGGGGCAAGGGTTTTGCCGGCAGCATCAAAAAATACGGCCAGGGACGAGGCCCTATGAGCCATGGTTCCCATTATCACAGAGGCCCCGGTTCCATGGGAGCCGTTGATCCGGCCCGGATTTTTAAAGGCCGGCCTTTGCCCGGCAGGATGGGCGGCAACAAGGTTACTGTGTTGAATTTGGAAATAGCCAGGGTTGATGCTGAGCGCAACCTTATTCTAATCAGGGGAGCTGTTCCCGGCCCCAAAGACGGCTTGGTCACTGTTCGCAGCTCTGTAAAAAACTGACATAGCCGGGCAGGATGTGGACCTAACCGTTAAGGGGAAAGAAGGGAGGATTAAAATGCCGAAAGTAGCTTTATATAACATGCAGGGAGAAGAAATTGGCCAGGTAGACTTAAAAGATGAGATATTTGCTGTTAAAATCAGCGAGGCCTCTATGCACAGGGTTGTCAAGATGCATTTGGCGAACAGGAGGCAAGGTACCGTTTCTGTCAAGGACAGAGGCGAAGTTAGCGGCGGTGGCAGAAAGCCCTGGCGCCAGAAAGGTACCGGCAGGGCCCGTCATGGCAGCACTCGCTCACCTATCTGGGTAGGAGGCGGTACGGCCTTTGGACCGAGCCCCAGGGATTTTAGTTACACGGTGCCTAAAAAGGTTAAACGGCTAGCCCTCAAGTCAGCCCTTACCAGTAAAGTAAGGGACGGCGAGATTATAGTCGTAGACAAGATAACCTTTGATAAACCCAGAACGCAGAGTATGGTTCAGTTGCTGAACAATTTGAAGACAGATAAAAAAGTGCTTCTGGTTACAGGGATTGATAGTGAAAATGTAGTAAAATCCGCCAGGAACATCCCGGGGGTTAAAACACTTCCCGCTAACCAGATTAATGTTTACGATATCCTCAATTACCAAAATCTCCTGATAACGAAAGACGCCCTGGACAGGGTGGAGGAGGTGTTTGCCTGATGAGAGATCCTCAGGATATTATAATCAGACCACTGGTAACGGAAAAAAGCAACGATCTGATGGCGCTGAAAAAATATGCTTTTAAGGTAGATAAAAAAGCCAACAAGATTGAAATAAAGAATGCGGTGGAAAAACTTTTTGGCGTAAAGGTAAAGGCTGTCAATACGATTAATGTGTCTGGGAAGTTAAAGCGTATGGGGGCTCACAGCGGTTACAGATCAGATTGGAAAAAGGCTGTTGTAACCCTGACGGAAGAAAGCAAGACCATAGAAATATTTGAAGGTCTTTAAACTCCTTTGATGCCATTCACTCAATAAAGGAGGGGATATGATGGCAGTTAAAAAATTTGTTCCGACTTCACCTGGAAAACGTTTCATGACGGTTTCCGATTTCAATGAAATAACAACGACTAAACCGGAAAAGTCTCTTGTGAAACCGTTGAAGAAAAATGCAGGCCGGAACCAGCAAGGCAGGATTACTGTCCGCCACCAGGGCGGCGGCCATAAGCGGCAGTACAGGGTGATTGATTTCAAAAGAAACAAAGACGGTGTATTGGCTAAAGTAGCTACAATTGAGTATGACCCAAACCGTTCCGCCAGGATTGCTCTCTTAAACTATCTTGATGGTGAAAAGCGCTACATCTTAGCTCCGGTGGGCTTAAAAGTGGGAGATACCGTTGCATCGGGCCCAAAGGCGGAAATAAAACCGGGAAATGCTCTGCAGCTTAAGGATATCCCTTTGGGAACCAACATCCATAACATTGAATTGAACGTGGGCAGAGGTGCTCAGATAGTACGTTCGGCCGGCTCCTCGGCACAGCTGGTGGCCAAAGAAGGAAAGTATGCGCATATACGCCTGCCTTCCGGCGAGGTTCGCCTTGTTCTCTTGGAATGCAAGGCAACGGTAGGCCAGGTCGGCAATGTTGAGCATGAAATCGTTACCACGGGCAAGGCGGGCCGTTCTCGCTGGCTGGGGAAAAGACCATCGGTCAGAGGCGTTGTCATGAACCCTAACGACCACCCGCACGGCGGCGGCGAAGGAAAATCCCCCATCGGGCGCAAAAGCCCTGTAACTCCCTGGGGGAAACCTACACTGGGTAAAAAGACCCGTAGTAAGAAAAATAAAACCGATTACCTTATTGTTAAAAAACGGAAATAATTTCCCGGGAAGGAGGTTTTGCCATGTCCAGGTCAGTTAAAAAAGGCCCTTATATCGATTCAAGTCTTATGCAAAAAATAGAAAAAATGAACGCTGAGAACTTAAAAAAAGTAATTAAAACATGGTCGAGAGCGTCTACCATAATCCCTGATATGGTAGGGCATACAATCGCCGTTCACGACGGCCGAAAGCATATCCCTATTTATATTTCAGAGGAAATGGTCGGCCACAAACTGGGAGAGTTTGCGCCTACCCGGACATTTCGGGGGCACGGCTCCCACACGGAACGCTCGACATCATTAAAATAGGTTTATTAACTCGACATCATTAATTAGGTTTATTAAGTTGAGGGGAGGTTTATGCTTTGGAAGCGAAAGCTATCGGAAGGTACCTGCGTGTTTCTCCTCGTAAGGCCCGGATAACAATCGATTTGATTCGGGGGAAAGAAGTGGGAGAAGCCGCTGCTATATTGCAGTTTACCCCCAAGCGGGCCTCGGAATATATCAGCAAGATACTGAAGGCTGCCGTTGCAAATGCTGAACATAATTATGCAATGAATAAGGAAATATTGTTTGTTTCGGAGGCCTTTGTTGATGAAGGCCCTACCTTAAAAAGATTTCAGCCAAGATCTAGAGGCAGGGCAAACAGGATAAGAAAACGCACCAGTCACATCACAGTGGTTTTGCGGGAAAAAAAGGAGGGATAGAGTTTGGGTCAAAAAGTGAACCCTATAGGATTTCGTCTGGGCATTATAAGGGATTGGGACGCAAAATGGTATGCTGATAAGAAATATGGCCAGTTGCTTCACGAAGACCTGGAAATCAGAAAATATATTTTCAATAAGTTACCCGAATCCGGGATTAGCCGGGTCGAGCTGGAAAGAGCAGCTAACCGCCTGCGTATTACAGTTCATACTGCCAAGCCGGGAATGGTTATCGGGCGGGGCGGAGCTGAGGTGGATGCTCTAAAGCAGGGTATCGAAAAATTCACCGGCAAACAGGTTCATATCAATATCCAGGAGATTAAAACCCCTGAGCTGGATGCCGTCCTGGTAGCGGAAAGTATTGCCGCCCAGTTGGTAAAACGGGTTGCCTTTCGCCGGGCGATGAAGCAAGCCATTTTTCGCACAATGAGGGCAGGAGCCCAGGGTATTAAGATTGCCTGCAGCGGCCGCCTGGGAGGGGCGGAAATGGCAAGAAATGAAAGCTATAATGAAGGAACAGTTCCTTTGCAGACCTTGAGGGCAAATATTGATTACGGCTTTGCCGAAGCAAAAACAACTTACGGCCGGATAGGTGTAAAGGTATGGATTTATAAGGGTGAGATCCTGCCGGAAAAGCAGGCGAAAAAGCCGGAAAAAGGAGGGAACCCCCATGTTGATGCCTAAGCGGGTAAAATTCCGCCGCCAGCACAGGGGAAGGATGAAGGGCAAAGCTCTTGCCGGCAACGAATTAAATTTTGGCGAATATGGCCTTCAGGCACTGGATCCGGCCTGGATTACCAGTCAGCAGATAGAAGCAGCCCGGGTTGCCATGACCAGGTATATCAAGCGGGGAGGAAAAGTATGGATTAATATTTTTCCCGACAAGCCTGTAACGGAAAAACCTGCTGAAACCAGGATGGGCAGTGGGAAAGGCTCTCCTGAATATTGGGTTGCGGTAGTCAAGCCCGGCCGGGTTATGTTTGAGTTGGCCGGTGTGACCGAAGAAGTTGCCAGGGAAGCTATGCGCCTAGCTGCCAACAAGATGCCGATTAAATGTCGTTTCGTTAAACGCACGGAAGGAGGGGGGAAAGCAGATGAAAGCTAAAGAATTAAAGGAGTTATCCACCAAAGAATTGGAAGCTAAAGTGACTGAGTTGAAAGAAGAGCTTTTTAACCTGCGTTTCCAATTGGCGACAGGGCAGCTGGAAAACCCCATGCGTATAAGGGAAGTCCGAAAAGGCATTGCCAGGGCGAAGACAGTTATAAGAGAGCGGGAGCTTAAAATAGTATAATTATTTGTCAGGAAGGGAGGATATTGCCCTTGGAACGAGGAAATAGGAAAACCCGTATTGGGACCGTTGTCAGCGATAAAATGGATAAAACAGTAGTCGTTACTGTTACAAGGACTACCAGGCATCCAATGTACGGAAAAATTATCAGGAAGAACAAAAAGTTTAAAGCCCACGACCAGGATAACCAATGCCGGGTGGGTGACAAAGTGCTTATTATGGAAACTAGGCCTTTAAGCCGGGATAAACGGTGGCGGGTAGCACAAGTGCTGGAAAAAACGAAGCTTTAATTTTTAAAAGCAGTACAGGGCGAAAGGAGGGCTACTAAGATGATACAGTCCCAGTCATACCTGAACGTAGCGGATAATTCGGGAGCCCGCAAGGTTATGTGTATCACTGTTCTGGGAGGGTCAAAGCGTAAAACTGCCAATATCGGCGATATTATTACCGCCTCTGTTAAAGAAGCCAACCCGGGTGGAGTGGTAAAAAAAGGTGAGGTTATCAAAGCCGTTGTCGTCCGAACTAGGCAAGGGCTGAGGAGGAACGACGGTTCCTATATTAAATTTGATGAAAATGCCGCTGTAATTATTGATAATAACAAAAACCCTAGAGGAACCAGGATCTTTGGACCCGTAGCCCGGGAACTCAGGGAAAAAGAGTTTATGAAAATAATTTCACTGGCACCTGAAGTGTTGTAAGCGGAAGGAGGTTGCTAGTCTTGAAGAAAGTTAAGATGCATGTTAAAAAAGGAGACCAGGTATTGATCCTTTCAGGGAAGGACAAGGGCAAAAAAGGCAAGGTCCTTCGCTCTATCCCTACTGAAGGGCGGGTATTGGTTGAAGGCATTAATATCGTTAAAAAGCATAACCGTCCCCGGCAACGGGTTCAGGGCGGCATTCAGGAACAGCCAGCCCCGGTAAACAGTTCTAACGTCATGGTTATCTGTCCTGCCTGTAAAACTCCTACCAGGATTGCCAGGAAAGAATTAAAGGATGGCAATAAGGTCAGGGCTTGTAAAAAATGCCGGGAGAACATTGATAAGTAGGAGTTGGAAAGGAGGTAATCGCCGTGGCACGATTGAAAGAAAAATATACTAAGGAAATCATCAATGCCATGATGGCCAAATTTAACTATAAAAACACCCTTGAAGTGCCAAAGCTTGAAAAGATTGTGCTAAACATGGGCGTTGGCGAAGCGAAGGATAATGCCAAGTTGTTGGATGCCGCTGCTGACGAGATGGCCCAGATAGCCGGTCAGCGGCCGGTTATTACCAAGGCCAAAAAATCTGTAGCCAGTTTTAAAATCCGGGAAGGGATGTCGATTGGCTGTAAAGTTACCTTACGGGGAGAAAGAATGTATGACTTTCTCGATAAACTCATAAATATCGCTCTGCCGCGGGTAAGGGATTTCCGGGGAGTATCCCCGAAGTCTTTTGACGGCAGAGGTAATTACTCCCTGGGTATTAAGGAACAATTGATTTTTCCCGAAATTGTTTACGATAAAGTTGAAAAAGTTCGGGGTATGGATATAATCATTGTTACCACGGCCAAAACCGACGAGGAAGCGAGAGAACTGCTGCGCTTTTTCGGCATGCCTTTCAGGGCATAAAGTAAAATAAAGGGGGGACGTTGTCCATGGCCAAAAAGTCCATGATTGCTAAAGCAAAACGGGATGCCAAGTTTTCCGCCCGTAAATATTACCGTTGCAAACTGTGCGGTCGCCCCCGGGCTTACCTGCGCAAGTTTGGTATGTGTCGCCTCTGTTTCCGGAAACTAGCCCTGGAAGGGAAAATTCCAGGAGTAAAGAAGGCTAGTTGGTAACAGGAGATTAGTGAAAGGAGGTTGTTTTAAATATGACCATGTCTGATCCTATTGCCGATATGCTTACTCGCATTAGAAACGCCAATATGGCCCGGCATGAGACCCTGGAGATACCGGCATCAAAGATGAAGTTGTCAGTGGCTCAAATTTTAAAAGAAGAGGGTTTCATCAAGGATTTTGATTTCAAATCCGATGATAAGCAGGGCGTAATAAGAATATTTTTAAAATATGGTTCCCAACGGGAACGGGTTATCAGCGGCATTAAAAGGATAAGCAAGCCGGGCCTTAGGGTTTATGCCCAGAAAGACGATCTGCCGAAGGTTTTGGGAGGTCTTGGGATAGCCATAGTGTCCACCTCTCACGGCGTTATGACTGATAAGGAGGCTCGCCGCAAAGGAGTAGGGGGAGAAGTTTTGTGCTATGTTTGGTAGCAGCTGATTTTTAAGGAGGTGTACATTTCGTGTCCAGGATCGGATTAAAACCCATTCCAATTCCCAAAGAGGTCAAAGTTGCGGTTTCAGACAATAAGGTTGTTGTTAAAGGCCCGAAAGGGGAACTGGTTCAATTCATTCCCGAGGGTATGGAAATCATCATAGAAGAAGATGTTTTAACGGTAAAAAGGCTGTCCGAAGAAAAAAAATACAGGGCTCTGCACGGGTTGACCCGCAGTTTGCTGGCCAATATGGTCGAAGGGGTAACTCAGGGTTTCAAAAAAGAGTTAGAACTGGTAGGCGTTGGCTACAGGGCTGCAAAACAAGGGAAGAATTTAGTCCTGACTGTAGGCTATTCCCATCCTGTCACCATTGAACCTGAAGCAGGTATCGAAATCGAGGTGCCGGCAGCAAACAAGATAACGGTAACGGGTATTGACAAGCAGCTTGTCGGCAATACCGCCGCAATAGTCCGCCGGGTAAGGCCGCCGGAACCCTACAAAGGCAAAGGTATCAAATACTTGGACGAGCGCATCAGGCGCAAAGTAGGCAAGACCGGTAAATAGCATTCATTTAATGAAAGGAGTGAGGCGGGTGCTGAAAAAAGAAAACAGGAAGACAGCCCGGTTAAAAAGACATTTAAGGGTTCGCCGAAAAGTTCAAGGCACGCCGGAACAGCCGCGGCTTTGTGTGTTCCGGAGCCTGAAAAACATATATGCCCAGGTTATTGATGATAACAGCGGACACACTCTTGTTTCGGCCTCAAGCCTTGACACTTCGTCAAAAGAAGAAGGCAAAGCGGGATCCAACAAGGAAGCGGCAAAGGCAGTCGGTGAGCTGCTAGCTCAGCGCTGCCGGGAAAAAGGCATCGAAACGGTTGTTTTTGACCGGGGAGGCTTTTTATTCCACGGCAGGGTGAAGGCATTGGCAGAGGGTGCCCGGGAATCAGGATTGAAGTTTTAGGCAAAGGAGGTAAGTTATTTGCGACCGAACAAACCGCAGAAAGAGCAGGAATTTGAAGAAAAGGTTGTTACTATAAACAGGGTGGCTAAAGTTGTAAAAGGCGGCCGCCGGTTTAGCTTCAGCGCTTTGGTGGTGGTGGGCGACGGTAAAGGCCGCGTGGGTGCGGGCCTTGGCAAAGCCGGAGAAGTTCCCGAAGCCATCCGCAAAGGAGTAGAAGAAGCGAAGAAAAACATGATAAATGTCCCCTTGGTTAATACGACTATTCCCCACGAAGTAACAGGGATATTCGGAGCGGGCAAAGTATTGTTAAAACCGGCATCCGAAGGTACCGGCGTCATAGCCGGCGGTCCTGTTAGGGCGGTTTTGGAATTGGCGGGGCTGCGGGACATTCTTACCAAGTCCCTGGGTTCATCTAACGCCCTAAATATGGTAAGCGCCACTCTTGCAGGTTTAAAGGAACTGAAGACAAGCGACCAAGTGGCTAAATTAAGAGGCCGTTCAGTAGAAGAGCTGCTGGGTTAGGAGGAGATGTACATGGCCAAAGAAATTAAGGTAACCTTGATCCATAGCCCCATTGGTAGGAGCCAGCGGCAAAAAGATACTGTTAAGGCCTTGGGGCTGACGAAACTGCACCAAACGGTAATGCATCAGGACACTCCTTCTATTAGGGGAATGCTGAAAAAAATAAACCATCTGATTCAGATAGAAGAAGCGGATGCTTAAAGTGCAGAGAGGAAAAAGGAGGTGTTAGAAATGCGACTCCATGAGTTAAAGCCGGATACGGGGACAAAGAGCAAAAAGCGCTTAGGCAGAGGTATAGGTTCAGGCCTTGGTAAAACAGCCGGCAAAGGTCATAAAGGACAAAAAGCCCGTTCCGGGGGAGGAGTCAGACCCGGTTTCGAGGGCGGGCAGATGCCTCTGCAGCAGCGGTTGCCCAAAAGAGGATTTACCAATATCTTCCGGAAGGAATTTGCTCAAGTCAACGTTGAGGCTTTAAACAATTTCGCTAACGGAACGGAAATTACACCGGAACTTTTGAAAGAAGCGGGGTTAATAAAAAGTATGAAGTGTGGGCTTAAAGTGCTTGGCCGGGGAGAGCTGGAAAAGGAGCTTTTGGTTAAAGCTCAAAAATTCAGCAAGGCTGCTATTGAAAAAATAGAAGCAGCGGGCGGCAAGGCCGAGGTGATATAATATGCTGGATACTTTGAGGACTGCTTGGAAGATTAAAGACCTGCGCCGGAAAATCCTTTTTACTTTGGGCGTGCTGGTTGTGTTTCGCGTGGGGTCTTTTATACCCATACCTGGGGTAAACCCTGCGAAAATCCAGGATTTGTTCCAGGGAGAAAACCTTTTCGGTTTGATGAACGTGATCACGGGAGACGCTCTAAGCCGGTTCTCCATCTTTGCGGTGGGTATATTCCCTTATATAAACGCTTCTATTATTATGAACTTGTTGACTCTGGTAATCCCTAAGCTGGAACAACTGGCCAAAGAAGGGGAAGAAGGCAGGAAAAAAATCAACCAGTACACTCGTTACGGTACCATTATATTGACCTTAATTCAAGCTACGAGCATGACCTTTATACCCTTAATCCGGCAAGCGATTAAATCTCCCGGTATTTTTGCCAATATAACCATTATTGTTTCCCTAACGGCAGGCACCGCCTTTTTAATGTGGCTGGGAGAGCTAACCACCGAGAGGGGAATTGGGAACGGCATTTCAATTATTATCTTTGCTGGCATAGTGGCTGGGTTCCCTTCGGCGGCAGCAGTGCTCTATGAAACGGTGCGATTAGGGGAAGCATCCATTTTCATGGCTCTATTGGTTGTCTTGATACTTTTAGGGCTCATAGTTTGCATAATAGGACTGGAAGAGGGCCAGAGACGAATTCCTGTTCAGTATGCCAAAAGGGTTGTTGGACGGAAGATGTACGGCGGGCAGTCAACCCATATACCTCTAAAAGTTAATCAGGCCGGTGTTATTCCTGTTATATTTGCGTCGGCGCTGCTGATGGTTCCCATTACCATTGCGCAATTCGTTAACGTACCGATAATCAACAGGATTGGAGCGGCTCTTGATTTCGGCAAACCGTTAAATACCGTTTTGTATTTTATTCTAATCTTTTTCTTTACGTTCTTTTATACGGCTATCCAGTTTGATCCGCTGAAGGTAGCTTCGGACATGAAAAAATACGGCGGTTTTATTCCCGGCCTGCGCCCGGGACGGCCGACGGCGGAATACCTGTCCAAAGTATCGACACGCTTGACTTTTGCCGGCGGTTTATCCCTGGCTCTGATCAGCGTACTGCCGATTATTTTTCAAAACGCCACCCGGGTAAACATGATGTTTACCGGAACAGGTGTGATCATTATAGTCGGTGTGGCCTTGGAAACGATGAAGCAGTTAGAGACCCACATGATGATGCGCAACTACCAGGGGTTCCTGAAATGACGGGAAGCATGATAACCATTAAATCCGGGCGGGAACTGGAGCTGATGCGCCGGGCAGGAAAAATAGTAGCGGAAGTCCTAGACATGATCAAGAAAGCGATTTGTCCCGGACTGGCTACTCTGGAACTGGATCACCTGGCGGAAAAACACATCCGCAGACAGGGCGGCATTCCGGCCTTCAAAGGTTATCAAGGCTTTCCCGGAACCATTTGTGCTTCTTTCAACGATGAAGTTGTCCACGGGATTCCCGGCTTAAGGCGGCTGAAGGAAGGAGACATTATCAGCATCGATGTGGGCGTAAACTATAAAGGTTACTTTGGTGATGCAGCCGTTACTTTTCCCGTGGGGGCAGTAAGCCAAGAGGCGCGCAAACTCATTGAGGTAACCAGGAAATCACTGCAAGCCGGCATAAGCCAGGCCAGAGAAGGCAACCACTTAAGCGATATCTCTCATGCCGTCCAGAGTTATGTGGAAGAAAAAGGATATTACGTTGTAAGGGACTATGTGGGACACGGAATTGGGCGGGAAATGCATGAAGAACCGCAAATACCAAATTTTGGACCACCCGGAAGGGGCCCCAGGCTGCTGGACGGGATGGTTCTGGCGATAGAACCTATGGTTAATGCGGGCACCTGGGAGGTAAATACGCTGGAAGACAACTGGACGGTTGTAACCAAGGATGGAAGCCTTTCCGCTCACTTTGAACATACCATCGCCATAGTGGACGGAATGCCCCAGATTTTTACCGGTTTGGGCTCTGACCTGAGTTGAGAGGGTAAAAACCGGGAAAGAAAGGGAGGGAAGGTGACTGGATGTCCAAAAAAAAGGACGCTATTGAGGTGGAAGGGACTGTAATTGAGCCTTTACCGAATGCCATGTTCCGAGTGGAACTGAAAAACGGTCATAAAGTTTTGGCCCATGTTTCCGGAAAAATTCGCATGAACTTCATCAGAATATTACCCGGTGACAAAGTTTTGGTGGAACTGTCTCCTTATGATTTGCAGCGGGGCAGAATAACTTACCGGTTTAAATAATCCGGAAAGGGGGGTTAAGAAAAGTGAAGGTGAGACCTTCCGTTAAACCAATTTGTGAGAAGTGTAAAATTATTAGACGCAAAGGGCGTGTAATGATAATTTGCGAAAACCCCAAGCACAAGCAGAAGCAGGGTTAGCGCATAGTAAACATTGGAAAAGGGTATATTAATTACATTGTCATTAATGGCAAAATCTGGAGGTGCGTTTTATGGCACGGATAGCAGGGATTGACCTGCCCCGGGATAAAAGGGTTGAAATTGCACTCACATATATATTCGGGATAGGACGCCGCACAGCCTATAAAATATTAGCTACCACGGGAGTTAACCCTGATACGAGAGTAAGAGACCTGACGGAAGATGAAATTGCCCGTCTCCGGGAATATATAGATAGGAATAACAAGGTTGAAGGAGATCTCAGGCGGGACGTAACCATGAACATCAAACGTCTCATGGAAATCGGCTGCTACAGAGGTATACGGCATCGGAGGGGCATGCCCGTCCGCGGCCAAACCACGAAGAATAATGCCAGAACCCGCAAGGGACCAAAAAGAACTGTTGGTGTAAGAAGGAAAAAATAAAGGGGGGATTATTGTTGGTACGGAAAAAAACCACCCGTCCCCGGAGAAGGGACAGGAAAAATATTGAACATGGTATTGCTCATATCAGATCGACCTTTAATAATACAATTGTGACAATCACCGATTTACAGGGTAACAGCATTTCCTGGTCCAGCGCCGGCAATGTCGGTTATAAGGGTTCCCGCAAATCGACACCTTTTGCGGCGCAATTAGCAGCGGAACACGCAGCCCAGGCAGCAATGGAACACGGCATGAAGGAAGTAGAAGTATATGTAAAGGGACCTGGCGCCGGCCGGGAGGCTGCCATCAGATCCCTTCAGTCAGCGGGGCTTGAGGTTAACATGATTAAAGACGTTACGCCAATCCCCCATAACGGCTGCCGGCCGCCGAAAAGACGCCGGGTCTAGAGAAAGATAACGCAGGAGGTGTTAGGTAAAGGATGGCTCGATATAAAGGATCTGTATGTCGGCTGTGTCGCCGCGAGGGTACCAAGCTTTATCTTAAAGGGGAAAGATGCTATACAGACAAATGTGCGGTGGACCGCCGTACTTATGCGCCCGGCCAGCACGGCCAGAGAAGAGGAAAAGTCTCGGAATACGGTATTCAGTTGAGAGAAAAGCAGAAAGCCCGGAGAATTTATGGTATTTTAGAAAAACAATTCAGAACTTATTTTGAAGAAGCCGACAGGCGCAAAGGCGTAACCGGGGAAAACCTCTTAAAAATTCTGGAAAGCCGGCTGGACAATATCGTCTACCGGATGGGATTTGCCATGTCCAGGACGGAAGGCAGACAGCTGGTACGCCACGGTCATTTCAGCGTTAACGGCCGTAAGGTAAATATTCCGTCATACCAGGTTAAAGCGGGAGATGTCATTGAAGTCAGGGATAAATCCAAAAGTATTAGCCGAGTTAAGGAGATTGCTGAAATAATGGAGCGTCAGGGTACGGCAGATTGGTTGGAAGTGGACAGGGAAAATTTAAAAGGGACACTATTAAGGGTTCCTTCCAGAGAAGAAATAGACGTTCCTGTTCAGGAACACCTGATTGTAGAATTATATTCCCGTTAGGCCGTAACCGTAAAACCCTTAGGCTTGAATTCATTTGATTAGGGTAAAGGAGGGCTTAATCGAAGCATGATTGAAATTGAAAAGCCGAAAATAGAGAAATTGGATAGCAACGAGGAGAATACTTACGGGAAGTTTGTTATTGAGCCATTGGAAAGGGGCTATGGAATAACCCTGGGTAATTCTCTCAGACGCATTCTCCTTTCCTCACTTCCAGGTACGGCTATAACTTCAGTTAGAATAGACAAAGTATTGCACGAGTTTTCTACAATTCCGGGTTTGGTGGAGGATACCATCGAAATTATCCTTAATTTGAAAGAACTGTCCATGAAAATCTACAGTGATGAACCTCAAACCCTGATTATTGAAAAGGAAGGCGAAGGAATAATTACGGCAGGAGATATAAAAGCACCCGCCGATGTGGAAATATTAAATCCTGAACTTTATATAGCTACCATGGAGAAAGACGCTAAGGTTTACATGGAGATGACGGCTTCCATCGGCAGGGGCTATGTTTCCGCCGAAAGAAACAAGCAGCCCAATCAACCCCTGGGAGTTATTCCTGTAGACTCAGTTTTTACGCCTATTCGCCGGATTAATTACCAGGTAGAGGATACAAGGGTGGGGCAGGTTACGGATTATGACAAGTTAACCCTTGAGGTCTGGACCGACGGCAGCATTAAACCGGATGAATCCATCAGCCTGGGAGCTAAAATATTAAGCAAACACTTAAGCCTATTCGTTAATCTGACGGAGAAAGTAGACGAGGTAGAAATTACTGCGGAAAAAGACGAGGATGAACGCGAAAAAATTCTCGATATGACTATCGAAGAACTGGACCTTTCCGTTCGTTCTTACAACTGCCTGAAAAGGGCCGGTATCAATACGGTAGGAGAGCTTACTCAAAAGACGGAAGAGGATATGATGAAGGTAAGAAACCTGGGCAGGAAGTCTTTGGAAGAAGTTCAGAACAAGCTTGCCGAATTAAAACTTTCCCTCAAAAACAGTCACGAGGGATAAAGGAGGGAGAAGTATAATGAACAGGAGTCTTTCGCGTCGAAGCGATGCCCGCAAAGCCCTTTTACGCAACATGGTAACATCTCTTCTGCGCTCGAAGCGTATAGAAACAACAGAGGCCAAGGCAAAAGAAGCCCGCGTGGTAGCGGAAAGAATGATTACCCTGGCCAAAAGAGGCACCCTGCATGCCCGGCGCCAAGCTTTGGCCTATCTGCTGGACGAAAATGTTGTCAAAGACCTTTTCGAAAACTTGTCCGTTAAATATGATGATCGTCAAGGCGGTTATACCCGAATAATCAAAATTGGGCCCCGCCGGGGAGATGCCGCGCCGATGGTATTTCT
>CAZYHL010000021.1:14357-14596 GCA_964646795.1 uncultured Syntrophomonadaceae bacterium | reverse complement strand
TGCTTCTTTCTCTTTTTGCCGCCTTTCTTCAAGTTTGATCTTTTTTACCTTCAACTCTTTTACTTTTCCGGCTGTTACTTCTTCAGCCAATTGCCGGGGGAAAAGATAGTTGCAGGCAAACCCCTCTTTGACTTCTTTTATTTCTCCCGCTTTTCCCAAGCCCTTAACGTCTTGCTTGAGCAGTATCTTCAAATCCTCTCCTCCTCCCAAACCAAATAAAGCCCCCGGTAAGTGCCGGG